>NZ_JBHYUG010000110.1:22670-29065 GCF_042749375.1 Streptomyces sp. NPDC059477
GGGGGGGGTGGGGCGTGGCGGTGCGCGGGGGGGCCGCGCGCTCCGCCCCGACCCCCGAGCACCCCCCCCCCCACCCCCCCCCCCCCACCCCTGGCCTTTCGAAGGCAACACCTGCCGGGCTGTGGCCGAGCGGAACTGATGCATTCCATCCGTAGCGGACGGGCTCCGCGGATTGGCCGGTGGAGGGATTTCATCCGTTCGGGCGGCCGACCAATCCGGGGACAGTCCGGGGCCGGATTCCCCGTGTGAGGAACGACAGGACGAGCATCCGGAACCGGCGGGCGGTAGCAGCGCCGGTGGGGCTCGGTGCGCTGAGCGGGGTCCTGGCCGGTCTCGCGGCCCTCGCCATCGCCGAGTTGGTGTCGGCGGCGGTGCGTCCGCAGGCTGGTCCCGTGGTCGCGGTGGGCGCAGCGGCCATCGACCGTACGCCCGCCGCGGTCAAGGACTGGGCGATCCGGAACTTCGGCACGAACGACAAGCTGGTGCTGCAAGCCGGAATCCTCGCGGTGCTGGCCCTGCTCGCGCTGTTCCTGGGAATCGCGGCCCTGCGGTTCCGCCGTGCGGGCGTGGCGGGCGTCCTTCTCTTCGGGCTGGTGGGTGCGGTGGCCGCCGCCACCCGGCCCGATGCCAGCGGCCCGCCCGACACGGTGCCGTCCTTGGCGGGGGCGGTCGCCGGGGCGGCCGTGCTGTACGCCCTGGTGGGCCGGCTCACGGTACGGAGGCGGTCCGCCGCATCCAGCGGCGGACCGGAACAGGAGCAAGAGCAGGAGCGGGAGCAGGGACGGGCACGGGGACGGGAGCAGGATCAGGATCAGGAGCGGGGACGGGGACGGGGACGGGAGCGGGGACAGGACGAGGGCTGGGACCGCCGTGGTTTCGTCATCGCCGCGAGCGCCGCCGCGGCGGCCTCCTTCGGGGCCGGTGGCCTCGGCCGGGTCCTGAAGGGCTCGGCCGCCCAGGACGCGACCGCCTCCCGGGAACGGGTCCTGCTGCCCGCGCCGGGCTCCCCCGCCGCCCCCCTGCCCAAAGGCACCCAGCTACGGGTCCCCGGGGTCAGTCCCTTCGTCACCCCCCACAATTCCTTCTACCGCGTCGACACCGCGCTCGTCGTACCGAGGGTGGACGCCACCACTTGGCGGCTGCGCATCCACGGCCGGGGAGTCATCCGACCCCTCACCCTCACGTACGACGACCTGCTGCGCCGCGAACTGGTCGAGCGGGACATCACCCTCACCTGTGTCTCCAACGAGGTCGGCGGCCCCTACGTCGGCAACGCGCGCTGGACCGGCGTACGGCTCGCCGAACTGTTGGCCGAGTGCGGGGTGCGGGCGCCCTCCCTGGGTGGGCCGGCCGACCAGTTGGTGGCCCGTTCCGTCGATGGGATGACGCTGGGCAGTCCGGTCGAGGACGTCATGGACGGCCGGGACGCCCTGCTCGCCCTCGGCATGAACGGCGAACCGCTCCCCTTCGACCACGGCTTCCCCGTCCGCATGGTGGTGCCGGGCCTGTACGGGTTCGTCTCCGCCTGCAAGTGGATCGAGAGCATCGAGCTGACCACGTTCGACGCGTACGACCCCTACTGGGTACAGCGGGGGTGGGCACGCCGGGCGCCGGTCAAGACGCAGTCGCGGATCGACACGCCCCGGCCCTTCGCCCGGCCGAGGGCGGGGACGGTCATGGTCGCCGGGGTCGCCTGGGCCCAGCGCCGGGGCATCGACCGGGTTGAGGTCCGGGTGGACGACGGACCGTGGCAGCGGGCCCGCCTCGCCACCGAGGCCAGCCGTGACACCTGGCGGCAGTGGTCCTTCCCCTGGCAGGCCACCCCGGGCGGCCACACCCTCACCGTGCGCGCCACCGACCGCACCGGAGCGGTGCAGACGCAACAGCGGACGAAAACCGTGCCCGACGGGGCCAGCGGATGGCACTCCGTGGTCGTCACCGTCGAATGACCCCGTGATCCCACGCCCCCGATCAACCCCCTACCAGCAAGTTCCCGCCAGCAGGCGGCACAGGCCGCCCGTTTCCCCACCCCAGGAGAATCACCATGAACACTCGTCACATTCGTTTCCGCCGTGCCACCGTCGCCCTCGCCGCCGCGGCCGTACTCCCGCTCGTCCTGACCGCCTGCTCCGACAGCGGCAGCGACTCCGCCGAGTCCGGTTCCGCGCCGGAGGCGTCGGCCCCGGCCTCCGACGACAACGCCGGTACCAGCTCCGAAACCGCCGCCATGGACCAGCCGTTCGGCCCCGCCTGCTCGACCGTGCCCACGACCGGCGCGGGCTCCTTCGACGGCATGGCCCAGGACCCGGTCGCCACCGCCGCGTCCAACAACCCCGCGCTGTCCACGCTGGTGACCGCCGTGCAGAAAGCGGGGCTTGCCGACACCCTCAACAATGCCGAGAACATCACCGTGTTCGCGCCGACCAACGACGCCTTCGCAAAGATCCCCAAGGCCGACCTGGACAAGGTCCTCAACGACAAGGCCCAGCTGACGAAGATCCTCACCTACCACGTCGTCGGCCAGAAGCTCGCCCCCGCCGATCTGGAGAACGGGTCCTTCGACACCCTGGAGACCTCGAAGCTCACGACATCCGGCTCGGGCGAGTCGTACACAGTCGGCGACTCGGCCCAGGTCGTCTGCGGCGGAGTCGAGACCGCCAACGCGAACGTCTACATCATCGACACCGTGCTGATGCCCACCGCCTGACCAACCGGCACCCGACGTCGGCCCGCCCTCTCGCCCCGTTCCCCGCCCGCCCCGTCCGTCCGGGCCGGGCCGGGCCGGGAACGGCGGGCCACCGGTAGCGTTCCGGACAGGGGGGTGAGCACGGCCTGTGCTGCTTCTTCGGGACTCCGTCCTTCCTCGACCGATCCTGTCGGCAGCGCCCATGTGTCGCCCGGGAGGCGTGGCAGGACGAGACTGGTGACCCCGACCAGGGCAAGGACCGTGACGCCGGTGATCGGCGGGCGCCAGTTCTCGTACGGCGCTCGTGCTCGCGGCCTCACGGTCGGGGGTAAGGCGACCGGCTTCATGTCCAGCCGCCGCCGTCCACGGCCTCGACGATGCTGGTAGCCAGCACAGAGGGGTGGTCACATTCCCGCCCGACGCGGCGGCGCTGGCGGCGAGAGGACGGTACGGGACGTAGGGGATCGTGGCGTCGCGGCACAGTTCCATGACCGGGTCGTACCGGTCGAGGATGTTGAGGACGTTCTGCACCGCGGCGACGGAGACTTCCTTCCGGGCCTGTTCGAAGTCGTCCGGGGTGATCTTGGAGAGGCCGATGTGCCCGATCTTCCCCTCGTCGCGCATGGCCGCGAGCGTGCCGAGCTGGTCGGCGAGCGGTACGTCGGGGTCGATGCGGTGCAGGTAGCACAGTTCCAGGCGCTCCAGTCCCAGGCGGCGCAGGCTCGCTTCAACGCTGGCGCGCAGGTAGACCGGGTGTCCGTGCGGTGCCCACTGGTTCGGGGCGGGCCGTGCGAAGCCCACCTTGGTCGCGATCAGGAGGCTGTCGGGGTAGGGGTGGGGGCGTCTTTGATCAGGTGCTCGACGGTGTGGGGGCCGTAGGCGTCGGCGGTGTCGATGTGGGTGATGCCGAAGGTGTGGACGGCTCGGCGCAGCATGCCGAGGGCATGGTTGCGGTCGTGGGGGTCGCCCCGGATGCCGGGGCCGGTCAGGCGCATGGTGCCGAAGCCGAGGCGGGAGATGGTCTTTCCGGCGATCTCGATCGTTCCGCCGGGCGCGGGAGGCTTCATATCAGCGCCTCCGTGCAGCAGAGCTGGAGGGCCTTCTCGATGGCCCGCCTCTGGCTGGCGTGGTCGCCGGTGACCGGTATGGACGGGAGGCTTTCTTCGCGGAGGAGTGCGTGGGTGTGGTGGTCGACCAGCGTGCGGTAGCGGGCGTCGTGGTCGTGCTTCGGTCTGACGGGGACGTCGGGGTCGAGGACGGTGGCGAGGAGGAGGTCGTAGGGGTCGTGTGCGGCGGCGAGCCGGTACAGGGACTCGCTTCCCGCGCGGGGCAGGGTCCGGTTGTTCCATTCCTGGGCGGCCCGGTAGTAGCTGATCGCGTCCCAGCAAGCCCGATCCGCGAGGACGACCCGCACCGGGGCGTCGTTGCCGAGGGACGCGGCGGCGGCGACTTCGTCGGCGATGCCGGTGGCGATGATCCACCTGGTGGAGTCCACCGTGTGGTGCCGCATCTTGGGCAGGGGCACGAGTGCCGCCCGCCGCCCGAGCCGGCCGGCGCGGGCGACGGGGATGTCCAGGCCGCGCAGTTCCATCTCGATGCGGCGCATGAGCAGGGTTTTGCCGGTGGAGTGGGCTCCCATGATGCCGATGCGGAGGAGTTTTGGTGCTGTCACCACAGGGTGGGCTCCTGTTCTGGTTCGGGGGCGCCGGGCAGGCCGGGCGGGACGGCGGCGGCCACGAGCTGCTTCCAGCTCTCGTACTGGCCGGCCATGGCGATGAGGAGCTGGGCGGTCGCGTACGCGTCGAACGTCGCCCGGTGGCGCTGGGCGGGAGCCTGGTCCAGGTCCGGCCGGGCATGCTCGATCAGCGCGTCGAGGCTGTGTCTGGTCAGGCCGGGATAGGTGGCCCTGGCGAGGCGGAGGGTGTCGATGACTCCGGCCGGCCGCCACTGCGGAAGGTGGGCGGACAGGACGCGGTAGTCCACGTGCGCGTGGTGGGCGGCGATCCACGCCGTGCCGAGGTAGGCGTGGACCGCGTCCTTGGTCTCCTCCCAGCCCGGCTTGTCCTCCAGGACCTGGTTGGTCAGGCCATGCACCCGGGCCGCGAACGAAGTTCATGCGGTGGGTGTTCCGTCCTCCGCCTTCCAGCCGATCTCGGCTCGGCCGTGGCGGCGGTTGTGGTGGGGTTTGGCTCGGTCGTGTGGAGATGTTCGACGGCATAGCCGACGACAACGAGACGATCACGGCCGAGAACCAGGCCCGTCGCGAACAGCTCGCCCGTTGCAAGCCGAGCAAGCCAGGGCGGCCCGCTGGAGCCGAACGACAGCTCCTCGCGGCCGAACGAGCCAAGCTCGCCGGGATGAAGCCCTTCCGGAAGATCACGGGCCCGGCCAGCCGCCAGGCCATCCGCCGCACCCTCCGCGCGGCACTGAACGCGGCGATCGCCCAGCAGTTGATCACCTTCAACCCGGCGTCCCATGTCGAACTGGAATCCGGCAAACACCCGAAACCACTCCTATGGACCGAGGAGCGCGTACGACGCTGGCGCGAGACGGGCCAAGTCCCCGACCCGGTCATGGTGTGGACCCCACAGCAGTTCGGCGCCTTCCTCGACGCAGCCGAGGGCGACCGCCTGTACGCGATCTTCCACCTCATGGGCACCCGCGGTCTCCGTCGCGGCGAGGCGGTCGGCCAGGACTGACACGAAGTCGACCTCGACGCCGGCCTCATCACAACCCCCAAGGAGATCGTGGTGGACGGCTGGGACCCCTACGAGTCCGAGCCCAAGACAGACGGCAGCGCCAACACGATCGCGCTCGACAGCACGACCATCTCCGAACTGCGCGACCACAAAGCCCGCCAGGAGAAGGAGCGCGCGGAGTGGGGCGAAGCCTGGCATGACACCGGCAAGGTCTTCACCAAGGAAGACGGCTCCTGGCTACACCCGGAGACCGTCTCCGAGACCTTCCGCCGCGTTCTCGCCATGACCGACCTGCCTCCCATCACCCTGCGAGACCTGCGTCACGTCGCCGCGACGCTCACACACGGAGGCGGCGGCGACATCCACACGGTGAAGGAGACACTCCGGCACTCCACGATCACGCTGACCTCGGACACGTACACGAGCCTGCTCCCTGAGCTGGACCGCGAGATCGGCGAGAAGGCAGCCAAGCTGATCCCCCGTTCGCGCAGGGCAACTGCCGATTCGTCCGCTCAAGCGGCGCCCATCCGCAGACCACGCCCACATCCGCTCACGCATCGCTCACGCAGTGGCTCGAAAACGAGGAAGCGCCCGAGTCGACCGAAGCCGACCCGGACGCTGCGTAGCAGGTCAGAGGGCATATCCCCCGCCTACAACTCGTAGGCCCTGTGGGACTCGAACCCACAACCAATGGATTAAAAGTCCACTGCTCTGCCAATTGAGCTAAGGGCCCACCCGGTGATGCGTGATGTTGCCTCCCCGAGCATAGCCGGAGCGGGCCGCGTCTCCGATCGGGTATCGGGACACTGCCCGGCGCACGGGTGAAGAGGGGCGAGGGAATCAACCGAGGGAGCCGCAATCGGGCCAAAGCTCGACAGACACCCCTGCGAGCCCCCTAGCCGACTCCCTGCAAATCCCCCAGATATCCCCCACGGATCCCCAACCGTCCCCTACGGATCCACCCCACCCCCGCCCCCCACCCGAGCCCCGGCCTCCCCCTCCCCCTCCCC
>NZ_JBHYUG010000111.1:0-22926 GCF_042749375.1 Streptomyces sp. NPDC059477
ACACCCCCCGAGCGCCCCCCCCCCCCCCGCGCCCCCCCCCCCCGCGCCCCCCCCCCGGCGCGCGGTGGCCTTGCCTTGTCTTCCGGTTCCGGCGTGTCCCGTTCAGCGCAGGAGCAGGGACTGCGGGCGCACCGACAGCATGTGGTCCAGGACCAGACAGGCCGCGCCGACCGCGCCGACGTCGTCCCCCACGGCGGTGCCGGTCACCACCGTCGGGTGGGTGGGCTTCACGAACGGCGACCGGGCCACGATGTCGGGCACCACCCGCAGGAACCGGTCGGCCAGATGCGGCCAGATCGGGCCGCCGAAGACGATCAGCTCCGAGTCGGCCAGCGTGGCGGCGGCGCTGACGCCCCGTCCGACCCGCTCGGCCCACCGGTCGATGATCCCGGCGGCCACCGGATCGCCCTGCGCCCTGCGGCACAGCTCCCCCAGCCCGCTCTCGGCCTCCCGGGGACTGGCGGGCGCCGACCCGGGCGGCAGCACCCCGAGCGCCACCGCCTCGTCCACCATCGCGCGGGTCGTGCAGGCCGCGTCGAGGCCTCCTATCTCCCCGGCGTTCCCGGTCACCCCGCGCAGCACGGTGTCGTCCACGACCAGGCCCATCCCGGAGCCGGTGCCCAGATAGAAGAAGAGGAAGTCACCGGTGTGCGCCGCCGCGCCCGCCCAGCGCTCGGCGATGGCGGCGGCGATCACGTCCTTGTCCAGCAGCACCGGCAGGCCGGTCTCCGCGCCGAGGAAGTCCCGCAGCGGCACCCGCCCCCAGCCCTCCAGCTCCGGCGGGTCCACCAGCAGCCCCGCCACCGGGTCCAGCGGGCCCGGCGCGGCGATCCCGAGCCCCAGGATCCGCTCGCTGGGCACCCCCGAGGAGGTGACGAGGGCGTGGATCGAGGCGCTGATCCCGGCCATCGTCCGGTCCGGGTCGACCACATGCGGGGTGGGTTCCCGGCGATGCGCGACCACCCGGCCCAGCAGATCCAGCACGACATAGGTGATGACCGCCGGGTCCAGATGGGCGCCGACCGCGAAACGTCCGCCCGCGTCGATCTGGAGCACGGTGCGCGGCTTGCCGCTGCCCGAACGCCGTTTGCCGGTCTCGCGCGCGAGACCGCCGTCGATCAGCCTGCGGCAGATGTTGGAGACGGTCTGCGCGGACAGCCCGGTCGCCGCGGCCAGTTCCACCCGGCTCAGCCCACGGGACTCGCGCCGGATCGCGTCCAGGATGACGGCCTCGTTGAAGTCGCCCATCCGCGGCAGATTCGTCCCCCGCCGGATCGTCGGCGACCTGCTCTCCACGCCTCCCACAGCGGTACCTCCCCCGAGTGTGCCTCCCATGCAGGGAGCGTATATCAAGTCGATTTACAAATTGAAAGCGCGAGATTACGGAAAGAGATCACAGCGCGAGGAGCCACCCCGGCGGGTACCACCGGACCCGGCCCGACCGGCGGCACGAGAAAGGGACCCGGAGACGAACCCCGGGCCCCTTCGGTCACTTCCCCCGGTCAGTCCGCCGACGGACCGGGCATGACGATCTCGGGCTGCGTCACGGCGCGGGCGTCTCCTCCGTGACTCCCTGGCCGATGAAATCGACCCAGTTCACATTGAGTTCGCCGGTGATCTTGACGAAGTACAGCGGACCGCTGTCCGTCGCACTGGCACCGCTGACCGGGGCCTTGAAGTTCTGGTACGTCTGCCAGCCGCCGGTCGGGGTGGTCTTGATGGTGGCGACGGCCGGACCCTCGGGGCTGCCGGTGCGGACCTCGACGGTGGCGCCGTGGGTCGGCGAGGCGGCCCGCAGGCTGATCTCGTCGATGTTGGTCAGGTTGACCGGGTCCCAGGACCAGTAGTCGCCGTTCTCGATCCAGCCGATGTTCTGGCCACCGCCCGCGGAGTCCCCGGTGGGCCCGACGCCCACGCCGATGTCGGCGCCGCCGGGCGCGGACGCAATCCGGCCGGTGGTGTCGAAGTGCTCGGCCTCGCGGTGCTTGGGCTGGAGCACCAGGACTTCCTGGGTGGTCAGCGCGGGCACGTCACCGTTGCCGTGGTCGGTGTAGGTGACCGTCACCGTGCCGAAGATGTTGGCGCCGGTGTGCCCGGCGTCGCCGGGCAGCGGGAAGGTGCCCGAGCAGCCGCGGTGCTGCTCGTAGCCGTGCCCGTGCTCGTCATGGCCGAGCCCCGGCTGCACGATCACCTGCTCGCAGTCGACCGGCCCGTCCTCCGGGTCGGTGACCGTCACCTCGTAGGCGATGGTGTCGCCGAAGGTGAACAGCCCGCCGTCCACCGGCGCCTTGACCTCGATCGTGGGAGCGGTGTTGCCCGCGGTGATGTCCACCCCGGCCACCGCCGTGCGCCCGTCCGGATCGGTCACCGTCAGCTGCGCGGTGAAGAGACCGGGCTCGGTGTAGGTGAACGACGGCGTCCGCCCGGTGCTGTCCTGCGTACCGTCACCGTCGAAGTCCCAGGAGTACGAGATCGGCGTGCCGTCGGGGTCGTTGGACTCACCCGCGTCGAAGGCGACCGTGAGCGGCACCGGGCCCGACGTCCTGTCCGGCGTGAAGCGGGCGATGGGCGAGCGGTTGCCCTGGACGTAGTCGACCCGGTAGACCCCGGAGTCGGCGTTGTTGCCGCCGAAGCCGCTGCCCCAGTCGATGACGTACAGCGCCCCGTCGGGACCGAACTGCATGGCGTGCGGCCGGGTGAAGTCCATCTCCGTGAGCAGGGCGTTCACGTCCGACACGCCGGTGCGCTCCTGGTCCGGCTGCACGGAGAAGAGCCGGCCGTTGTTCCAGTCGCCGTAGATCGCCTTGCCGTCGTAGTACGCCGGCCACTTGCGCTCGGAGTCCAGCTTGGCGTCGTAGTCGTACGCACCGCTGGTCAGCGGCGCGCCGCTGGTGCCGATCTCCGGGACGCCGGTGGTGGACTTGCCCATCCACAGCTCGGCGGGCTCCGCGGCGGGCAGCTGCTTGATGCCGGTGTTGTTGGGGGAGTCGTTGACCGGCGCGGAGCAGTCGAAGGTGGCACCCGAGGTGCCGGTCGCGAAGTCGCGGTCGTTGTAGGGGGTGTTGGCGCCGACGCAGTAGGGCCAGCCGTAGAAGCCGGGCTTGTCGACGATGTTCCACTCGATCCGGCCGTCGGGGCCGCGGGTCGGGCTGACGCTGCCCGCGTCGGGGCCGTAGTCGGCGACGAACAGGTTGTCGGTGGCCGGGTCGATGCCGATGCGGAAGGGGTTGCGGAAGCCCATCGCGTAGATCTCGGGACGGGTGTCCGGGGTCCCCGGGCGGAAGAGGTTGCCCTTGGGGATGCTGTAGGTGCCGTTCTTGCGCGGCTTGATGCGCAGCACCTTGCCGTTCAGGACGGCGCTGTTGGCGGAGGTCGCCTGGGCGTCCCACGCCGTGCGGCCCGCGCTCTCGTCGATCGGGGTGTAGCCGTCGGAGGCGAAGGGGTTGGTGTTGTCCCCGGTGGTGATGTACAGGTTGCCGTCGCCGTCGAACTCCATCGCGCCGCCCGCGTGGCAGCACTGCTGGCGCTGGACGTCCACCTTCAGGAGGACCTTCTCGCTGGCCAGGTCGAGGGTGTCGTCGGCCTTGACCTTGAAGCGGGAGACCCGGTCGACGGACTCGGTCCCGGCGGGGGAGTAGTACAGGTAGACCCAGCCGTTTCTGTCGAAGTCCGGGTCGAGCGCGATGCCCAGCAGGCCGAACTCCTGGCCGGTGTAGACCTCCAGCTTGCCCGCGGAGACCACCGTGCCGTCGGTGCGGACCACGCGGATCTCGCCGCCCCGGTCGATGTAGAAGACGCGGCCGTCGTCGGAGATCACCAGCTCCATCGGGTTGCTGGTGTTCTCGTCGACCGGCACCTTCTGGAAGCCGCTGGTCAGCGACGCCGTGCAGTCGGCGGGCAGCACGCCCGCGGCGGTCCGCAGGCCGCCCAGCAGGTGCGAGAGGAACTTGGCGTCCGTGTAGGAGGCGACCTCATGGCCCATGCCGGTGTACCAGGACCGGCCGCCCTCGTAGTTCTGGCACCAGGCGATCGGGTGCTCGGCGCCCATCGTGCCGCCGGTGTACGAGGTCTCGTCCAGCGAGGCCAGGACGTGCACGTTGCCGCGCGGGTTCGCCCGGAAGTCGTACCACTCGTCGGTGCGCTCCCAGCGCACCGGCAGCTTCGCCGTGGACGGGTGCGCGGGGTCCTCCACCTTGACGCTCGCGCTCTGCGGCGCCGGGTGGCTCTTGAAGTAGGCGCCGACCAGATCGCCGTACCAGGCCCAGTTGTACTCGGTGTCGGAGGCCGCGTGGACCCCGGCGTAGCCGCCGCCGCCCTCGATGTAGCGCTGGAACGCGGCCTGCTGGTCGGCGTTCAGGACATCGCCCGTGGTCGACAGGAAGACGACCACCTCGTACGCGGCGAGCGTCTCGTCGGTGAAGACGCTCGCGTCCTCGGTGGCGGTGACGGAGAAGCCGTTCTTCTCACCGAGCGTCTCGATCGCGGCGATCCCGGCCGGGATGGCGCCGTGCCGGTACCCGGCGGTCTTGCTGAAGACCAGCGCGTCGAACGGCTTGGCCTTCTTGGCGGCGGGCTGCGCGGCGCTCTGGGCCGCGGGCTGCGCGGCGGCTGCTCCGGCGGTCACCAGCAGCAGTGCCACGACCGCCGCGACGACACGCGCGGCGCTTCTTCGCAAACGGTGGAAGTGGTGGAGCCGGTGGAACCGGTGGGGGTCGGAAAGGGACAGATGTGGCATGGGCACCTCAAATCGGCGGGCAGGGGTACGCGTCTGCGTGCTGTGTTCGGGGGTGGCGCCGTGCTGTTCCGTGATGGCTTCGCGAGACCGTCGTCCACGGTCCCGCGAAGCCGCACGCCCGATGGCCGAAGGCGTCCGAACCGCCGACCGGGGCAATTTGTCGAGTCGATGGACAAATTAAGAGCACGGGCCTGGCGGGTCAAGGTTCTTGACAAGAGTGGCAGTTGAGAGGGGTCGTGAGGGGGCGTCGGATCGACGGGTCGCCGCTCGTTCTCTTGACGAATTTGTCAACTCGGTTTACTTTCAGCGTGGTTGACGCCAGCGGTTTGCCCAGCGGCGGCGAACCGTGACCGGTCCACCGCCCGTGGGCCCCTTCCGGGGAGGCCGCCCGGTCACCTCACTTCCTGCGCCGCGTGGTTCGTTGTGTGTCGGTCACGGAACGGATGAACGCGATCGTGCGCGAACGCAGGCCCTCACGGCGCCCGGCGATGAGTTCGTCGACCGAGGGATCGAAGGGCTGACGAACCGGCCTGGTGTGCATCTTCACCGCGCAGTCGAGATCGGTGCACAGCAGAAGGCCGAGTGTGTTCAGGCGCTCGCGCTTGTCGCGTGAGGGGAGCCGGGCGGTGAACAGTGACACCTCGTGGAACCGGCGGGTGGACCGGCACAGGTCGCACATCATCGCGCGCGACGCGTGTGCCGCGTCGTTCGGGGCCTGCCGCAGCAGCACTCCCAGCGCCTGGTCGTCGGCCTCGGTGACGAGGTAGGCCCGCTTCGGGGCGCGCATGTCCCGCCAGCCGAGGTAGTCGATCCGGTGCCAGGGGGTGTCGTCGAACCAGGCCGGTAGCCGGACCATCTTCTCGGTCGGGTCCAGGTTCACGATCGAGGCGCGCACTTCTTGTCTGGTCATCGGGCGCATGGCTGCTCCTTGAGAGGTGCACAGGGGTGCACCGGGTGTCGGGTCGGGTTCTGTCGGGTGCTGAAGAAGTCCGGCGTGTCAGAGCGCCGGCACACCGCTCACCGCGTGGCGCGGGGCGCCGGCACACCTGCTCACCGCGTGGCGCGGGTGAGGGCTTCCGTCCGGCCGCGGCGGTCCGCGGTCCGGTCGCCGGGGATCCGCCGGTCGGCGCGCGGGCCGGCCAGGCGGTTCGAGGAGGGTGTGCGGTGCGGGGAGGGTGTGCGGTGCGTGCGGTGTGTGGCGAGCGCCGAGATCCGGCCCTTGCGGTCACCGGGGCCGCCCTCGACGGGGTCGAGGACGTGCGGGCAGTGCGGGGAGTGCGGGCACGGCGGGGAGTGGGGGCAGGACCCGCGGTGAGGTCGCCGCGTGCCGTCGCCACCGGCGGCGGACATGGCCGGGCCGCACCGGGCGCGGGCGAGAGCGCCGGTCAGGATGGCGTGCGGAGTGCTGGATGGGGATGCGCTGGGCGGAGATGTGCTGGACACCCGGGGTGCTCCTTGCTGAGAAGTCTGGAACGACAGCAAGAGCAGGCCGAGCGGCCTCGACGAAGACGCCCACCCCGTACGCCGCGACAGGCGTGCGGGCGCAGGGGTGTGGGCTGGATCAGAGCACCGCGGACATCACGTCCGGTGGCCGTCCGTGAAGGACGGCAGGAGCCGTCCGCGAGGGACGACAGGAGACGGACGGTCAGACGGTGCCGCGAGGCGCGCGCGGCGCGGGCCGAAACACAAAATCTCTTTTCCAGGGCGCGGAAGGCCCCAAGCAGACCAAAGGAACCCCGCGAGGATAACAACAGCCCCAGGCGGGTGCCAACGGATTTTCGGGCCCCTCTCCCGTGGACGGCTCCGGGTGTCCCCGGACCGCGGGCGCTGCGAGCATGTCGGTTGCGTCTCGCATGGCGACACCACGTCTCACATGTCGCTATCATGCGTGCGAGCCTGGGGACCGTCCCGCAGGCCGGTCACCGCGCATCCCGCATTCGTTTCACGACCCCTCGTCGCAGGTCGTGCGGCGTTCGCCGGGCACTGCGCCGACCGATGGACACCGCTGAGCCGTCTGCAAAAGTGGCCTTGCTCACATGGCGTGACCGGGAACGCACGGACACCATGGTCCTCGTCACCCGCGGGCCGCGCGAAGGGATCCACGATGTTCCGCAAGGTACTGGTCGCCAACAGAGGCGAGATCGCGATCCGTGCGTTCCGCGCCGGCTATGAGCTGGGCGCGCGCACCGTCGCCGTCTTCCCCCACGAGGACCGCAACTCCCTGCACCGCCTCAAGGCGGACGAGGCGTACGAGATCGGCGAACCCGGCCATCCGGTGCGCGCGTATCTCTCCGTGGACGAGATCGTCCGGGCCGCACAGCGTGCGGGCGCCGACGCCGTCTACCCCGGCTACGGCTTTCTCTCCGAGAACCCCGAGCTGGCCCGCGCCTGCGCCGAGGCGGGCATCACCTTCGTCGGACCGGACGCCGGCATCCTGGAGCTGACCGGCAACAAGGCCCGCGCGGTCGCCGCCGCCCGCGCCGCCGGGGTCCCCGTCCTCGGCTCCTCGCAGCCCTCCACGGACATCGACGAACTCGTCCGCGCCGCCGACGAGATCGGCTTCCCGGTGTTCGTGAAGGCCGTCGCGGGCGGCGGCGGACGCGGCATGCGCCGGGTCCAGGAACCCGCCCAGCTGCGCGAGTCCATCGAGGCGGCCTCCCGCGAGGCGGCGTCCGCGTTCGGCGACCCGACCGTCTTCCTGGAGAAGGCCGTCGTCGAACCCCGCCACATCGAGGTGCAGATCCTCGCCGACGGCGAGGGCAACGTCATCCACCTCTTCGAGCGGGACTGCTCGGTGCAGCGCCGCCACCAGAAGGTCATCGAACTCGCGCCCGCCCCCAACCTCGACCCGGAGCTGCGCGAGCGGATCTGCGCCGACGCCGTGCGCTTCGCCCGCGAGATCGGCTACCGCAACGCGGGCACCGTGGAGTTCCTGCTCGACCGCGACGGCAACCACGTCTTCATCGAGATGAACCCCCGCATCCAGGTCGAGCACACGGTCACCGAGGAGGTCACCGACGTCGACCTCGTCCAGGCCCAGCTGCGGATCGCCTCCGGCGAGACCCTCGCCGACCTCGGCCTCTCCCAGGACACCATCGTCCTGCGCGGCGCCGCCCTCCAGTGCCGGATCACCACCGAGGACCCCGCCAACGGCTTCCGCCCCGACACCGGCCGCATCAGCGCCTACCGCTCACCCGGCGGCTCCGGCATCCGCCTCGACGGCGGCACCACCCACGCCGGTACGGAGATCAGCGCCCACTTCGACTCGATGCTGGTGAAGCTCACCTGCCGGGGCCGTGACCTGAACGCCGCGATCGGACGGGCCCGGCGCGCGGTCGCCGAGTTCCGTATCCGGGGCGTCGCCACCAACATCCCGTTCCTCCAGGCGGTGCTGGACGACCCCGACTTCCAGGCCGGGCGTGTCACCACCTCCTTCATCGAGCAGCGCCCGCACCTGCTGACCTCCCGGCACTCCGCCGACCGCGGCACCAAGCTGCTCACCTACCTCGCCGACGTCACCGTCAACAAGCCGCACGGCGAGCGCCCCGACCTGATCGACCCCACCACCAAGCTGCCGCCCCTGCCCACGGGAGCGCCCCCCGCCGGTTCCCGCCAGCGCCTGGCCGAACTCGGCCCCGACGGGTTTGCCCGCGCCCTCCGCGAATCACCCCTGCTCGGTGTCACCGACACCACCTTCCGCGACGCCCACCAGTCCCTGCTCGCCACCCGGGTCCGCACCAAGGACCTGCTGGCCGTCGCCCCGGCCGTCGCCCACACCCTGCCCGGACTGCTCTCCGTCGAGTGCTGGGGCGGCGCCACCTACGATGTGTCCCTGCGCTTCCTCGCCGAGGACCCCTGGGAGCGGCTGGCCGCCCTGCGCGAGGCCGTGCCCAACCTCTGTCTCCAGATGCTGCTGCGCGGACGCAACACCGTCGGCTACACCCCGTACCCCACCGAGGTCACCGACGCCTTCGTCCAGGAGGCCGCCGCCACCGGCATCGACATCTTCCGCATCTTCGACGCCCTCAACGACGTCGGCCAGATGCGTCCCGCCATCGACGCCGTACGCGAGACCGGTACCGCCATCGCCGAGGTGGCCCTGTGCTACACGGCCGATCTGTCCGACCCCGCCGAGCGCCTCTACACCCTGGACTACTACCTGCGGCTCGCCGAGCAGATCGTCGAGGCGGGCGCCCACGTCCTGGCGGTCAAGGACATGGCGGGCCTGCTGCGCGCCCCCGCCGCGGCGACCCTGGTGTCCGCGCTGCGCCGCGAGTTCGACCTGCCGGTCCATCTGCACACCCATGACACGGCGGGTGGCCAGCTGGCCACCTATCTCGCCGCCGCGCAGGCCGGGGTGGACGCGGTGGACGGCGCGGTGGCCTCCATGGCGGGCACCACCTCCCAGCCGTCCCTCTCGGCGATCGTCGCCGCGACCGACCACTCGGAGCGGCCGACCGGCCTGGACCTCCAGGCCGTGGGCGACCTGGAGCCGTACTGGGAGAGCGTCCGCCGCGTGTACGCGCCCTTCGAGGCGGGCCTCGCCTCGCCGACCGGCCGCGTCTACCACCACGAGATCCCCGGCGGCCAGCTCTCCAACCTGCGCACCCAGGCCGTCGCCCTCGGCCTCGGCGACCGCTTCGAGGAGATCGAGGCGATGTACGCCGCCGCCGACCGCATCCTCGGCCGGCTGGTCAAGGTCACCCCGTCCTCCAAGGTGGTCGGCGATCTGGCCCTGCACCTGGTCGGCGCGGGAGTGACCCCCGCGGACTTCGAGGCCACCCCCGACCGCTTCGACATCCCCGACTCGGTCATCGGCTTCCTCCGCGGCGAACTGGGCACCCCGCCCGGCGGCTGGCCCGAGCCGTTCCGCACCAAGGCGCTCCAGGGCCGCGCCGGCGCCAAGCCCGTACCGGACCTGACGACGGAGGACCGCGACGGCCTGGAGAAGTCCCGCCGCACCACCCTCAACCGGCTCCTCTTCCCCGGCCCCACCCGCGACTTCGAGACCCACCGCCACTCCTACGGCGACACCAGCGTCCTCGACAGCAAGGACTTCTTCTACGGGCTGCGCCCCGCCAAGGAGTACGCCGTCGACCTGGAGCCCGGCGTCCGGCTGCTGATCGAACTCCAGGCCATCGGCGAGCCCGACGAACGCGGCATGCGCACGGTCATGGCCGGTCTCAACGGCCAGCTCCGCCCGATCCAGATCCGTGACGCCCAGGCCGCCTCCGACCTCCCGGTGACGGAGAAGGCCGACCGCACCAACCCCGGCCATGTCGCGGCCCCGTTCGCCGGTGTGGTGACCCTCGCGGTCGCCGAGGGCGACCAGGTGGAGGCGGGCGGGACCGTCGCCACCATCGAGGCGATGAAGATGGAGGCCGCGATCACGGCCCCCGCCGGAGGCCGGGTCACCCGCCTCGCCATCAACCGCATCCAGCAGGTGGAGGGCGGTGACCTGCTGGTCGAGGTGGTGTGACGTGAGGTGAGGCGGCGGGGGCGGGCGCGGGGCGGCGATATTCCTTTGCGGGTGCCGTCCCGCCCGTGCCACCGTCGCCCGGTGAACTCTCCCCGCCTGGACCTGCTGCGCTGGCAGTCCGCATTCACCTGGTCCTTCGCCGAGTACCACCTGGAGCGGCTGGTGCCCGAGGACGTCCTGTGGGAGCCGGCCGGCCTGTGCTGGACGCTCCGGCCGGACGGCACGGGCGGCTGGGTGCCCGACTGGGCGGACAGCGAGCCGGATCCCGTCCCGGTTCCCACGATCGCCTGGCTGAGCTGGCACATCGGATGGTGGCTGGGGGTGGCCACGGACCACCTCCACGACCGGACGCCCCGCGACCGCGCCGACGTCCGCTGGCCCGGCCCCGAGGCCACGGTGAGCCGGCTGCGGGCCCACTGGGACGAGTGGACGCACGCTCTGGACCAGCTCACCGAACCCGACCTGGACCGCCCGTGCGCCTACCCCTGGGGCGACGGCACCGACCGCACCCTCGCGCACACCGTCGCCTGGGCGAACGCGGAACTGATGAAGAACGTCGCCGAGATCGGCCAACTCCGCCTCCAGCACGTGGCGTCGGGCCAGTTCCGGGTCCCCGCTGGGTGACGGACGGGGATCGGCTGTGCCCCCCGATCGTCGACGGGGCCCTCCGCTTCCTGGGCCCGTTCCCACGAACTCGGCTGATCGGCCCACCCCCGCAGCGCCGCGCCGCGACCCCGGAACGAGGAGTGTACGATCGTACGCTCTGGCGGGTACGCTCCAGGCCATGACTCTCGATGTGCGGGTACGGCCCGCCTCGCGCGAACGGCGGGCCCGCGTGGCCGTGGCCGTTCTCTTCCTCACCAACGGCGCGCTGTTCGCGAATCTGCTGCCGCGCTATCCGCAGATCAAGGCCGACCTCGGGATCGGGAACGCGGCCTACGGGCTCGCGGTCGCCGCGTTCCCGGCCGGTGCCATCGTGGCGGGCCTCGGCGCCGGGGTGCTGGTCCGGCGCTTCGGCTCGGCCCGGGTCGCGGTGGCCGGCACCCTGCTGACCGGCATCGGGATCGTCGTCGCGGGCACGGCCCCGGCGGTGCTGGTGTTCGCGGGTGCGCTGTTCCTGGCCGGGGCCATGGACGCGATCACGGACGTGGCGCAGAACGCGCACGCCCTGCGGGTGCAGCGCCGCTACGGGCGGTCCCTCATCAACTCCTTCCACGCCATCTGGTCCATCGGCGCGGTCCTCGGCGGTGCCATGGCCGCCGCCGCCATCGCCGTCGATCTCCCGACCGGGCAGCATCTGATCCTCTCGGCGGTGCTGTGCACCCTCGCCGCGTGCGGCGCCCTGCGCTACTGCCTGCCCGGCCCCGACACCGAACCGGCGGCGGACCCCGGCCCCGACGCCGACGGCGGTACGGCAGCGAGGTCCCGCCCGGTGATGACGGGTTCCCGGCGGACGTACGTCCTGGCGGCGCTGGTGCTCATCGCCATGGCGGGCGCACTGGTGGAGGACGCGGGCAGTTCCTGGGCCGCCCTGTATCTCTCCGGCTCGCTGCACGCCGCCGCCGCGCTGGCCGCGTCCGGGTACATCGCGCTGGTGGGCGCGCAGTTCGTGGGGCGGCTGCTCGGGGACCGGCTGGTCGACCGGTTCGGGCAGCGTGCGGTCGCCCGCGCGGGTGGGCTGATCGCCGCCGTCGGCATGGGGCTGGCGCTGGCCCTTCCCTCGGTGCCGGGCACGATCCTCGGTTTCGCGGCGGCCGGATTCGGGGTGGCGACGCTGGTCCCGGCCGCGATGCACGAGGCGGACGAGCTGCCCGGCCTCAAGCCCGGCACCGGCCTGACCATCGTCTCCTGGCTCATGCGGCTGGGCTTTCTGCTCTCCCCGCCGATCGTCGGCCTGATCGCCGACGCGTCCGGCCTGCGCACGGGCCTGCTGGTGGTGCCGCTGGCCGGGCTGCTGGTGATCTGCCTGGCGGGGGTACTGGGGACGCGCAGACGGTAGCCGGGGGCGCTCGTGGTCGGAGGAGGGCGGCCCTGTGGGCGGGCGTGGCGCGCCGTGGTGTGGTGTCGTGTGGCCGGAAGCGTACGATCGTACGCTCGGCGGCGGTACCATCGCCCGCATGCCGACGGACTACTTCGCCAACGACCCCCGCAGCAACCATGAACGCATGCTCGCCGGGGACCACTACATCGCCGACGACCCGGAGATCATCCGCCGTCAGCAGCGGGCCGTGCGGCTGGCGGCGCGCTATCAGGCCGCCTATACCGAGGACCCCGACACGGCCCGGCCGCTGCTGGCGGAACTGCTCGGCGAGGTGGGCGAGGAGGTCGTGCTCCGGCCGCCGCTCTACGTCGACTTCGGCAGCAACATCAGCATCGGCGCCCGTACCTTCGTCAACTACCACCTGACCGCGCTGGACGTCGCCGCGATCGTCATCGGCGAGGACTGCCAGATCGGCCCGAACGTCCAGTTGCTCACCCCCACCCACCCGCTGGAGCCGCAGCCCCGCAGGGACAAGCTGGAGGCCGCTCAGCCGATCACCATCGGCGACAACGTATGGCTCGGCGGCGGTGTCATCGTCCTGCCGGGGGTGACCATCGGGGAGAACTCCGTCATCGGTGCCGGGGCGGTCGTCACCAAGGACGTGCCCGCGAACACGGTGGCCGTGGGCAACCCGGCGCGCCCGATCCGCACGCTCTGAGCAGCCGCCCACGCGCTGAGAAACGCCGGACCCTCTGAGAAACTCCGGGCATGGCAACCGGACACACCGACCCGCAGCGCCGCGAGCGCATCATCGCCGCCACCCTCGATCTGATCGCCGACGAGGGCGTGGCGGGCGTCTCGCACCGCAAGATCGCCTCGCGGGCCGGTGTGCCGCTCGGCTCGATGACGTACCACTTCACCGGCATCGACGAGCTGCTGTTCGAGGCGTTCCAGCGCTTCACCGACCATTTCGTGATCGTCTTCGGCGGCTGTCTCGCGGGCGCCGCCGACCGGGAGCAGGCCGTGGAGGCGGTGGCCGACCTGGTGCACGCCATGTCCGCCGAGGACTCGCAGCGCGACCTGGTGCTCACCCAGGAGCTGTACACCCTCGCGGCCCGCCGCCCCGCCTACCGGCAGCTCACCCATGACTGGATGCGCCGCAGCCGTGTCCACCTGGAGAAACACTTCGACGCGGACACGGCCCGCCAACTGGACGCGCTCATCGAGGGACTGACCCTGCACCGGGCACTGGCCCGCGAGCCGCACGACCGCGCGGTGACCGTCGAGGCCATCCGCCGGATCACGGCGACGCGGGAGAGCCTCTCCTGATCCTGCCGCTGCCCCGGCCCCTCACCCGGCGCCGCCGCCCCACCGCAGATGCAGGCTCAGCGGCTTGCGGAACACCAGGCCGGACGGGGCCGCCGGGCGGTCGGGATCGAGCCGCAGACCGGGAAGCCGGGCGAGGAGCCGGCGCAGCGCGACGCGGGTCTCCAGGCGGGCGAGATGGGCACCGAGGCAGTAGTGCGGGCCGATCGCGAAGGCCAGCTGGAGCCGGGAGTTGTCCCGGCGCACATCGAACCGGTCGGGGTCGGGGAAGACCTCAGGGTCGCGATTGGCGCCGGTCAGGGACACACTGACCAGATCGCCCCGCCGGATCGTGGCCGCCCCGAGCACGGTGTCCCGGGTGGCGTACCGGTCCACCACCGCGGCGCCGGGTTCGAGCCGCAGCGATTCCTCGACGGCCCCGTCCAGCAGCGCGGGATCGTCCCGTACGAGGGCGAGCTGATCGGGGTTCCGCAGCAGATGCAGCAAGGCGTTGGTGATCATCGCCTCGGTGGTCTCTATGCCGCCGAACATCAGGACGGCGGCATTGGACGCCACTTCGGGGACGGTGAGCTTCCCGGCGGCGGACGCGAGGAGCGAGCCGGTGTCCCGGTCGGCGATCGTGGCCTCGACGGCGGCCCGCAGTTCGGCGTAGGCCGCGGTGCCGTCGGCGCCCGCCGCGTGTCCTGCGGTGATGTCGGCCACCGACCGCACGATGGCGTCGTACCAGGAGAGGACGGTGTCGGTCCCGGTACCGGCGAGTCCGAGCGCCTCGGTCATGACGGATACGGCCAGCGGCGCGGCGAAGACCCGGCTCAGCTCGACGCTCCCCGCGTCCTCGAAGCCGCCGATCAGCCGGTCCGTCTCCCGCTCGATGAACCCCTCGAAGCCCTGGCGCACCTCCCTCGGCCGGAACGGCGCCGCGAAGGGCTCCCGGTGCCGGGCGTGCCGCTCGCCGTCCAGCGACAGCATGCTCGGCCCGACGACCCGCGCGGTCGAGAAGCGCGGATCGTCGACCGTGAACGTCCCGGCGTCCCGCATCACGTCCATCGCCAGATCCCGTCGGGTCACCAGCCAGCCGCCCAACTCCGGCACCCACGACACCGGCTCACCCGCCCGCAGCAGGGCCAGTCGCGCATGCGGATCGTCCGCCAGCTCGGCCAGGGTGGTCGCCGCACCGAGCGGAAACGAGTCAACGGCGTTCATCAGGGCCCTTTCCGGAGGATCTCGATCACGTGTCCGAGGCTAGTGGAACCCCGTCGACCGGCTTCTGCCGGGGGAGTGGCGCGGGGACGGCGAGGGCTTGGCGCAGCCCGGCGCACACGCGTGCCACGTCCGACGGGTCCGGGAAGCGGCCCGCCGCGCCCATGGCCACCTGGAGGGCGGGGCCGAAGGCGTCGAAGCGGGTCAGGGTCGCACGGTCCACGGGCTGTACGACGAAGTGGAGGTGGCCGGGGCGCCCGCCCGCGTGCGACCAGAGGCAGACGTACACCTGGTCCGGGGCCATGACGGAGGTGACGGCGGCGCTCACGCGCTGGAGCAGGGGGCCCAGTTCGGCGGATTCCGGGGGAGTCAGGGCGGCCAGGTGGAGGACATGGCGGAGGGGCTTCACCACCAGGGTGCCCAGGCCCAGCGGTCCGACGCAGTGTTCGACGGTCCAGGACGTGGTGCGCAGGAGCGTGCCGCCGGGGAGGGGGGTCCGGCCGGTGAGCAGGCCGCAGGCCAGGCAGTCGGCGGGGCGGTCGATGGCGTCGGGTGTCATGTGCGGGGCCTCCGGTGCGTCGTCCGTCGGGTCATGGCGGTGGGCACCCCGCAGTACCGTCGGGCTCATCCGGCGGACCTGGGGAAGGGTCGTGACCATGTGGGCCACCGCGTGGTCGGTCAGGCAGAGGTGGCGGTGCGGGACGTCGCCGGGGAACCGGGCGAAGTCGCCCGCGGCGAGATCGGCCTGTTCGGTGAGCGGGCCCGTCCGCAGCTTGCCGGTGATGACGTAGAGGTGGTGCAGGGTGCCCGCCGCGTGCGGAGCGACCGGCTCCGGGGGCTCGGGGGCGCGCTCCAGGCGCAGGACCAGGGTACGGACGTAGCCCGAGCCGTAGACCTCGTCCAGCACCTGTTCCGACCAGGCCCCGGAGTCGGACCACCCGCCCTCGTCCCGCCGCTGGACATGGACCGGCGTACCCCACTCCGCCAGCAGTCTGCGGGCCGGGATGTCCAGGGCCGTGCCGAGCAGCGAGAGGGTCTCCACCGTGGGGTTGCCCGAGCCCTGCTCGATCTTCGAGAGGGTCTGCTTTGGACAGCCCGGACCGCCGGGCCAGCTCGCCCAGCGACATCGCCCGCTCCAGCCGGAAACGGCGGACATCGCGCGCCACCAGGCCGTTCTCGTGAGCCAGCCCGTCACCTTTGGTGTGCATCCCGTCATTGTTGGCGGACGGGGGCCGGGCCGACCATGCTCGGCACGTGGGGATTCCCTGGCGACCACCCTGTCCGATGGGAACTGGTGTACGAGGTCCGACGGGCGATTGTCAGTGGTGGGTGTCAGGCTGAGGACACACAGGATCTGCGAAAGGGCACTGCCGTGATCACCACTGACTTCGTCCCCGGCTCACCCTGTTTCCTCGACCTGGGCGCCCCCGACGTCCGGGCCGCCGCGGCCTTCTACGGCGCGGTGCTCGGCTGGGAGTTCCGGCCGATGGGCGACGGGGAGGGCGCGGAGGGCGGGATGTTCCAGAAGGACGGCAAGACCGTCGCCGGGCTCGGCAAGCTCACCGAGGAGGGCGCGCGCTCCGCCTGGATGATCTACCACACGGTCGCCGACGCGGACGCCACGACCCAGGCCGTCCAGCGCGCGGGCGGCATAGTCCGGGTGGCACCGATGGACCTCGGTGAATGGGGCCGCATGGCGCAGTACACCGACCCGCAGGGCGCCCAGTTCGCCGTCTGGCAGCCCGGTGCCAGCCCGGGTGTGGAGCTGGTCGACCAGCCCGGTTCCCTGTCCTGGACCGAGCTGTACACGACCGACGCGGCGGCGGCGAAGGAGTTCTACCGCGCGGTCTTCGGCTGGCAGTACGGCGACATGCCGCTGCCGGGCGGCGGGGGCACGTACTCCCTCATCACCCCGGCCGGGCTCCCCGACGAGCGGATGCACGGCGGCCTCATGGAGGTCGACAAGGAGGCCCTCGCCCTGGCGAACGGCCAGGCGTACTGGCACCCGGTCTTCGATGTCGCCGACTGCGACGCCACCGTCGCCAAGGTCACCGAGAGCGGCGGCAGCGTGCAGATGGGGCCCGACACGGCGGAGGACATCGGCCGGATGGCCGTCTGCCTCGACGACGCGGACGCCGACTTCGTGGTGCTCACCCCGAGCCGCCGCTGACCCCGGGCGGGACCGCCGGACGGGATCGCCGGACGCCGCTACGCCTCGTCGCCCTCCGGCCCTGGATGGCGTACGGCCGCCTTCACATCCGCCTCCGCCTCGGAGCGGGCGATGCCCTGCTCCTGCGCGTACTCCGTGACCGTGGCCTGGATGTCGCGGGCGAGGTCGCGCCAGGCGCGCAGGGCGGTCTCGTACGTCTCCGTCTGCTGCTCGGACCACGGATGCGTGGTGGGCGGACCGTACTGATCGCGCAACTGCCGGACCTGGGCGTGCGCTCGGTCGGCGGCGCGCTGCATGCCCACCAGCTCTTCGAAGGTATGTGCCACGCGCGGGATGGTAGGCAATGTCATGGTTCGTTCCGTCCGTGACTCGCTCGCGCGGTCCGGACCGGACCCCTCTGGCGTCCCACCGGTCCTCCGTCTGGTCCCCGGCGCGTACCCGAACTCCGCTGCCGGCGGTCCGGGCGCGGCCCGTAGCGCAGGACCTCGCCCGCGCTCAGCCCGGCCAGTGTCTGGAGCAGCACGGTCTTTCCCGATCCGCCGCTCCCGGCGATGACGGTGCGGCGGCATCGGTGCAGCACGTCCAACGGGGCTGTCCGGCGTCGGCTTCAGGGGGTCGGTGGGATCAGTACACGGACAGGCCGTACAGGCTGAGAGCTTCCTGGATCGGCTGGTAGTAGCCGGTGCCTCCGGTCGTGCAGCCGCCGGAGCCGCCGGACAGGATGCCGATGACCTTGTCGCCCGCGTAGAGCGGGGCGCCGCTGTCGCCGGGCTCCGCGCAGATGTTCGTCTGGATCAGGCCGTACACGATCTCGGCGCCGCCGTAGTTGACGGTCGCGTTGAGAGCGGTGATCCGGCCGCAGCGCACGCCGGAGACGGCTCCCCGGTGGCAGACGACGAGGCCGATGGTGCCGGTCGCGGCGCCGGTGACATCGACGGCGCCGATCGTGCCGGGGCGCGGTACGGCGGGGTTGGTGTGGCGGATCAGCCCGAAGTCGTTGCCGGGGTAGCTGGTGGCGGTGGTGGGGCCGATCGGTGTGGTCAGGCCCGGGTCGGTGTACCAGGTGGTGGCGCCCCGGGTGCAGTGCCCGGCGGTGATGACGTAGAACTCCGAGCCGCCCCGCACATTGACGCCCGCCGTGCAGCGAGCGGTGGAGGCGTGGATGCCGTCGCCGCCGGAGAGCAGTGGGCGCAACCGGCCCTCGACGCGTTCGAGACGGACGGAGCCGTCCAGTTGGCGGAGCCTGGTGAGATCCGCGGCGGTGACCGTGGCGTCGGCGAGGATCCGGGTCCCGTCGCCGTCCGGGACCCAGGCGGTCCCGGCGATCCCGAGGGACGCGACGGCCGCGGCCACGCGGTCCTGCGGTGCGGTCCGGGCGGCCGTGGCGGTGCCGGAGACGGCGAGTCCGGCCACGACGAACAGGCTGAGCAGACAGCGTGAAAGGGCGTTGCGGCGGGCTCTCATCACCCGGGTCCCCCTGGGACATGTCGGTCGGACAGGCACGAGCCGGCGTTCATTGTGCCGGGCGGCTGCGGGGCGGGACAGACGGAGTTCGGCCGTGTCGCCGCACCGGGAACTGCGGCGGACGACGGGCTGCGGTTCCTGGTCCGCCGGGCGGCGACGCCCAGCCCCGCGTTCCCGGACCGGCGCAGCCGGAAAGCCTCGGACTGGGACCCCGGCCGTGACGGCTGACCCCGCGCCCGCCCCGCGCGGCCTGCCCCACCGACCCGGCGAATGGCCCAGTCGGACGGCCGCCGATTGGCCCAACCGGCTGGGCCGCTTCCCGCTTACGGTGGGACACCTGGAACCACGAACGCGGTACGACCCCCGAGGAACCCTCATGCAAGCCATCACCGTCCAGGACCGCGAAGCCGGCGTCAGCGGTCTCACCCTCACCGAGCTGCCCCGTCCGCACGCGGCGGAGAACGACGTCGTCGTGCGCGTCCACGCCGCCGGATTCACCCCGGGCGAGCTGTCCTGGCCCGGCACCTGGACCGACCGGGCGGGCCGGGACCGTACCCCCAGCGTGCCCGGCCATGAGCTGTCCGGGGTGGTCACCGAGCTGGGCTACGGCACCACCGGCCTGAGTGTCGGGCAACGGGTCTTCGGACTGACCGACTGGACGCGTGACGGCTCCCTCGCCGAGTACACCGCCGTCGAGGCCCGCAATCTCGCCCCGCTCCCCGCCGACATCGACCATGTCACGGCCGCCGCGCTGCCCATCTCCGGCCTCACCGCCTGGCAGGCCCTGTTCGACCACGCCCACCTCGCCACCGGCCAGACGGTGCTGATCCACGGCGCCGGGGGCGGTGTCGGCTCGCTCGCCGCCCAGCTCGCCCGCGAGGCCGGCGCCCAGGTGATCGGCACCGGCCGGGCCGCCGACCGCGACACCGTACGGGCCCTGGGCGTGGACACCTTCGTGGACCTTGAGGCCGAGCGGGTGGAGGACATCGGTCAGGTGGACGTCGTGTTCGACGTCATCGGCGGCGAGATCCTCGCCCGCTCCACCGCGCTGGTCCGCCCCGGCGGCACCCTGGTCACCATCGCCCACCCCGTCACCGTCCACCCCGATGACGGACGGGCCGTGTTCTTCGTCGTCGAACCCGACCGGGCCCGGCTCGCCGACCTCGCCACCCGGCTGCGCGACGGACGGCTCAAGCCCATCGTCGGAGCGGTCCGCCCGCTCGCCGACGCCCGCGCCGCCTTCGCCCCGGACCGGCGCACCCCCGGCAAGACGATCATCCGTGTCGCCGAGGCCTGATCACATCGGTGCCCCCTAACTCTCGCGCAGCGCCGCAGCCCGTTCCTCAAGCCCCATGAGCAGCGCATGGGCCGTCCGATGAGCCGCCGCGCCGGGAGCGGCGTACGCCCCGATGTACCGTCTCGCCGTCGGCTCCACGCGCAGGGCCCGGGTGTCCGCCCGCTCCTCCACCGCGAGCGCGGGGACGAAGGCGATGCCGACCCGCGCCGCCACCAGTGCCTGCACGAACCGGAAGTCGCTCGCCCGGCACACCACATGGGGCCGTATCCCCTGGGTGGCGGCGAGCGCGTCGAGCGCGTCGCCCGGCAGATCCCAGCCGTGGATCCACGGCTCGTCGGCCACGGCGTCGAGCCGCGCCCGGGAGCGCAGGGCGAGCGGGTGACCGGCGGGCACGACGAGACGCAACTCGTCCCGCGTCAGGGGGCGGTACACGCACCCTTCCACCATCTCCCGCCAACTCTCCGGCGGATGAGGACTGTTGAAGTGATACACCAACGCCACGTCCACACTTCCGTCGTGCAGCGCGGCCAGCGCCCGCGCGGGCTCGGCCTCGATCACGGTCGTGGCGACCCGCAACTCCTGCTGGAGCGCGGCGAGTGCGGGCGCGAGCAGCAGGACGCCCGCGCTGGAGAACGTGGCGACCGTGAGCGAGGGCGGGCCCTGCTCCCGCAGGGCGGCGAGGGTCCGCTCGGCGCGGCGCAGTTCGCCATGGACGGCGTCCGCCGTGCGCAGCAGGGCCGTACCGGCCACGGTGAGCGTCACACCCCGGGTGCTGCGCTCGAACAGCCGGGTCCGGGCGGCCCGTTCGAGCGCCGCCATCTGCTGGGACACCGCCGAGGGAGTCAGCCGCAGGGCCTGCGCGGCCCGCGCGAAGCTGCCACGCCGGGCCACCTCACGGAACACCGCGAGCCGCTGCGCCTCGATCACCGGCCCCCCGATCATCACCAGTTTCTCTTATGACATGACCAGTAACACCGTACTTCTGCTGATGGCCTCCCGCTGTCAGCCTGGCGCCATGTCCCTGACCACGCGAGAGCGTTCGGGAGCCGGGCTGGCGGTGGGCGCGGTGTGCCTCGTCGGCGGTTCCGTGGCCGCCGCCGACCGGCTCCATGACTTCCCGCTGCTCGGCGGACAGGCCCTGCGCTACACGCTGGCCACCGTCCTCCTGCTGCTCTGGGCGCGGCTGCGCCGGCACACCTTCGTCCGCCCGACGCGCGCCCAGCTGACCTGGATCGTGCCGCTGGCCGCGCTGGGCGTGGCCGGCTACGGCGTCGTCCTCGTGCACGCCACCTCGGTCACCGCGCCGGGCAATGTCGGCATCGCCCTCGGCGCCGCACCCCTGGTCATCGTCCTGGTCCGGGCCGGGGCCACCCGTACCCGCCCGGCGCGGACCCTGACGGGCGGCGCGCTGTGCGTGGCCGTCGGCTCCGTCCTCGCCCAGCTCTCCACCACCGGGGGAGTGCAGTGGAGCGTACGGGGGTCCATGTGGTCCTTCCTGGCCCTGGCCGGGGTCGCCTCGGTCACCCTGCTCGGCGCCCCGCCCATCCGGGAACTGGGCGCCCTGACCGTCACCACCTACGCCTGCGCCCTCGGTTCGGCGATGCTGCTCACCGCCGCCCTGATCACCGGGGCCGTGACCGGGACACCCGCGCTGCGGCTCCCGACGACAGTCGAGTTCTCGGCACTGGCCTTCCTCGCCCTCGCCGTGACCACCGTCGTCTTCCTGCTCTGGTACGGCGCTGTCGAACGCCTCGGACCCAGCCGCGCCGGGCTGTTCAACGGACTCGTGCCCTTCGCCTCCCTGCTCGCCCTGTTCCTGACCGGCGCGGGCACCGCGACCTCGTGGCAACTCGCGGGCGCCGCCCTGGTGTTGTTCGGGGTGGTCGTCAGTCTGCGGCCGGGGGAGCGGGCCGGGGCCGCCGTGTGAGCGCGGGGCCGGGTCATGCGGGGCGCGGCCGGGAGACCTCGCGGAAGTCGTGCTTGCGGATCTTTCCGTGGATCCCCTTCACCCCGTCGACGACCTGGGAGACCGCGAAGTCGCCCGCCGCGCTGAGATAGGCCATCGCGAGATGGCGGTCGATGCCGTAGTCGGTCACCAGCAGGTCCAGCGCACAGCGCACACAGTCGCGCATCGCCCGGTCCAGATCCTCGTCGAGCCCGATCGGCACCAGGTACTCGTCCGTCTCCGCGAACGGGGCGATACGGCCATGGCCGGGCCGCAGCGCCGCACCGCCGGGCACCACCTCCACCCGCACGGTGGCCCGCAACGACGCCTCGAACGCGGTCAGCGCCACCTCCCCGTCGCCCTGCGCGAAGTGGGGATCGCCGAAGTAGACCAGCGCGTCGTCCACCTGCACCGGGAGGAACAGCGTGGCGCCCGTGCCGAGCAGGGAGACATCGATGTTGCCGCCGTGCCGCCCCGGCGGCACCGAGTGGGGCCGCTCGGCACCGGGCACGGCCACGCCCATGACACCGAGGAACGGCCGCAGCGGGAAGCGCAGGGCGCCCCGGGAGGCGTCCGCCGGGTCCACGGCCATCCGGCCCCACGCCCCGTGACCGTCCGCGTGCGCGGTCGCGAAGGTGACCACCGGGCCGGGCCGCGAGGGCAGTTCACCGGGGAGCGCGCCGAAGCCGTGCCGGGCGGAGATCATGCCGTACGGAACCCTCGGCGCGAGGTCGAGGACGGTCACGGCGAGCAGATCGCCCGGCCGGGCGCCGGTCACCGCGATCGGGCCGGTGACCAGGTGCGGTCCGTCGTCGTCGAAGTCGTGCGGCAGGCCGGAGTCCGCGATCTGCTGGGCGTCGTCGAGGACATGGCCGCCGCCGACGCCGTGGCGGGCGAAGAACGCGCGCGGGTCGCGGCCCTGGTCCTCCAGGACGCCCTCGTGGCTGACCGTGTCGACGGTGAAGACAGAGCCGGGGCGGACGACCGCGACGGGTGTGTCCGCCGCGCACGGGAGGCGGCCCCACAGGACGTTGCCGGGCGTGGCCGGGACGTAGGTCGTCGCCGCGATCGGCCCGTGGCCGGGCTGGAGGACCGGGAAGCCGGTCGCGGCGACATCGAGCACGGGCGAGTCGAGCGTGGTCATGGCCCACCTTTCGTGGAAGGGATGGGCCGACGCTAGGAACGACTCGTTGCCGTGGTGTTTCGCGGTGGGGGCCACGCCGTAACGGCGTATTGTATGTCGACATGGCATCTCGCGATGAGGCGCCTTGAGGGCGTGCGGGCGTGGGGGCGTCAGGGGTGCGGGCGTGCGGGCTTGTGGGCATGCGC
>NZ_JBHYUG010000111.1:23022-28498 GCF_042749375.1 Streptomyces sp. NPDC059477
GTATTGTATGTCGACATGGCATCTCGCGATGAGGCGCCTTGAGGGCGTGCGGGCGTGGGGGCGTCAGGGGTGCGGGCGTGCGGGCTTGTGGGCATGCGGGCGTGCGGGTTCGGAAGCTTGGGACGCGATGGAGTCGGCGCTGCACATGCCGAAGCCGCCGCGCGGGTTCGACACGGCTCGGGTGACGCCGTGTCGGACCCGCGCGGCGGGCGCCCGGTCAGGGATTCAGGTGTTCAGAGGTCGAGCACGAGGCGGTCGCCCCGGCAACGGCCGACGCAGATCATCATCGTGCGGCCGGCCTCGCGTTCCTCCTCGCTGAGCACGGAGTCCCGGTGTTCCGGGGTCCCGGCGAGCACCCGGGTCTCGCAGGCGCCGCAGTACCCCTTCTCACAGTCGTAGGACAGGCCGTCGACGGCGTCGCGCAGGACCTCGATGAGCCGACGGTCGGCCGGCACGGCGAGGGTGGCTCCGGTGCGCGCGAGCTGAACCGTGAAGGGCTGGTTCGCCTCGGCGGCGAACGCCGTCTCCAGCTCGTCCCCGGCGGCGAAGCGCTCCAGGTGCAGCCGGTCCGCCAGGTCCAGACGGGCGCACTCGCGCTCGACGGCCGCCAGCATCGGCGCCGGACCGCACGCGTAGACCGCCGTGTCCGCCGCCAGCCCGCCCAGCAGCCGGGGCAGGTCCGGCAACCCGGCCTCGTCCTGGGGGAGCAGGGTGAGCGCGTCGCCCGCTACGGCGGCCAGCTCGTCGGCGAACGCCATCGTGGAGCGGGTGCGTCCCCCGTACACGACGGTGAAGGGCGTGCCCTGGGCGGCGGCCTCGCGGACCCCGGCGAGGATCGGGGTGACCCCGATGCCGCCCGCGAGGAACAGATAGGACGGGGCCGGGACGAGCGGGAAGTGGTTGCGCGGCCCGCGCACGGTGAACGTGGCCCCGGGGCGGGCGAGGTCGTGCAGCTCGACCGAGCCGCCCCGCCCCCCGGGCTCCCGCAGGACGCCGATCCGCCAGGTCGTGGGGTCGGCGGGATCGCCGCAGAGCGAGTACTGCCGCAGCCGGCCCGAGGGCAGCCGCAGTTCGATGTGCGCGCCGGGCCGCCAGGCCGGGAGGTCACTCCCGTCGGGCAGGCCGAGGTCGACGGCGACGACATCGTCGGCCGCCACGCGCACGCCGGTCACCCGCAGCGGGGTGGGGGTGGTCAGCGCGCGGACCCGCTGGACGGCCGCCCCGTCCGCGCGGGACGCGGGCGGGAAGAGCGCGGGGATCGCGTCCCAGCCCGACTGGTTGCCGCGCGTGTCATAGGGGACGAGCCCCTCCTCGATGACCCGGTAGTCGGGCAGCCGGGTCAGGATCTGCGTCATCATCGCGCGGAACATGGCCCGCGCGAGATGTGCCCCGGCACACCGGTGCGATCCGATCCCGAAGCTGAGGTGCCGGGTGGTGTCACGGTCCAGGCGTACCTCCTCGGGGTCGGGGAACACGGCGGGGTCGTGGTTGGCGGCGACCCAGGGGATCAGCACCCGGTCGCCCGCCCGCATCGGACAGCCACCCACCTCGACGTCCTGCGTGACGGTCCGCGCCATCGACTGCGACGGGGCGAACGCGCGCAGGAATTCCTCCGTCGCGGTGTCCAGTAGATCCGGGGACTCGACGAGCCGCCGCCGCTGCTCGGGGTGGCGCGCGAGATGCACGAGCGTCGATCCGGTCAGCGAGGTGGTGGTGTCGACGCCGCCCGCGATGAGCAGGCCGATCACCGACACCAGTTCGTCGTCGCCGAACGGCTCACCGTCGGGGCGGCCACCGGCCACCAGCGCGCTGATCGCGTCGGCGCGGGGCGCGGTGCGGCGCTCGGTGATCAGCTCCCGGATGCGCTGGTCCATGTAGGCCAGTCCGGCGGCCCCGCGCGCGGCGCGGTCGCTGCCGGCCGGCGCGGCGAAGATGTCGTGGATCGGCCCGGCCAGCTTCGCCCAGTCCTCCTCGGGGAAACCGAGCCAGTCCAGGGTGACCGCGGCGGGCAGTGGGTTGGTGAGGTCGCGGACGAAGTCGCAGGAGCCCAGCTCGATGAAGTCGTCGACGATCCGGGCGGCATGCCGCTCGATCATGGGCACCAGGCGCTCGACCGCCTCCGGGGTGAGCAGCGGGTTGATCAGCTGCCGGTACTCGGTCGCCCGGGGTGGGTCCAGCTCGATCGGATACTGTTCCAGCCCCGGTCCCTTGGGGATGACGATCCCGACGCCCTCACCGCCGTGGCCGCTGCGGGCCGAGGAGAACGTCTCGTCGTCACGGGCGATACGGGCCACGTCGGCGTACCGCGTCGTGTAGTGGAAGCCGCCGTGGGCGTCGGAGCGGCCCACCGGGCAGGTCGCGCGAAAGCGCGCGTAGTAGGCGACCGGATCGGCGTTGGCGTCGTTGGAGTGGTGATCGAAATCGACGGGGTGGCCGGGGTCGGTGTGATGACCGAGGTCGGTCCGGCGATCGAGGTCGGTGTGCTGACCGGGGCCGGTCTGGTGATCGGGGTCGGCGTGAGAGCCGAGGTCGGCGGGATGGCCGAAGGCGGTGTCGATGTCGGCGGACATGGGGGCACGCTCCACGTGCTGGGAATTCCGCGCGGTGTTGTCCGGCCGCGCCACCGGATGCCTGCTGCCTCATCGGCGCAGGTCAGCCTAGGGTGTCGTCGCTCCCAAGGCAATATCCTGGTACGACGCCCAGGATCGCTGGGCCAGTATCGTCGGTGCAGGATCGTCGGGCCTGGTACGGCGCCTCTCGGCGACCCGGCCACCTGGACCGTCGGGCCTGGTACGACGCCCGGGACCGTCAGAAGGTCAGCACGGCCTTGCCGACCGCGCCCGAGCGGACCGCGGCCACAGCCTCGTCGATCTGCTCGAAGGGGAAGTACGTGATCATCTTCTCGACCGGGAACCGGCCCTCGGCGTTGAGTTCGAGCAACTGCGGCAGGAACAGCTGCGGCACACTCGACCCGGCGATGATGCCGGTGACCGAGCGTCCGTTGAGGATGCTGCGCCATTCGAAACTCATCGACTCACTCGCCCCGACGCCGATGACACCGGCCCGCCCGAGCGGCCCGAGCGCCTCCACCGCGGTGCGCAGCACATCTTCGCGGCCGGTCGTGTCGATCACGAAGTCGAAGCCCTCGGGGACGATCGCGGCCAGCCGGTCGGCGGTGTCCCCCTTCGAGGAGTCGACGGTGTGGGTGGCGCCGAAGCCGCGCGCCGCCTCCAGCTTGGCCGGGTTGACATCGACGGCGGCGACGACCTTGCAGCCGCTCAGCGCGGCGGCTATGACGGCGGCCACCCCGACCGCCCCCGCCCCGAAGACCGCGAGGGACGCGCCGGGACGCGGCTGGAGCACATGGAACACCCCGCCCGCCCCGGTCTGGAAGCCGCAGCCGAAGGGCCCGGCCCGCAGCAGGTCGAGCGACGGATCGATCCGTACGACGGCCCGCTCCGACGCGACCACATGGCTGGCGAACGACGACTGGCCCAGGAAGTGGGCGTTGACCTCCTGCCCCTGGTACGAGACAGCGGTGGAACCGTCGGGCCGGCGGCCGGAGAAGTTCACCGCGTCGAATTCGCGGCAGTAGGCGGGCGAGCCGGTACGGCACAGCGCACAGGTGCCGCACGACGCGAAGGACATGGCGACATGGTCGCCCGGGCGGACGGACGTGACCTGGGAGCCGACCTTCTCCACCACACCCGAACCCTCGTGGCCGAGCAGCGCGGGGGTGGGGAAGAAGGTGGCGAACTCAAGATCGGTGCCGCAGATACCGACGGCGGCGACGCGGACGAGCACCTCGTCCGGGCGGGGCTCGTCCAGGTCCACCTCGGTCAGGACGAAGGGTTGTCCGGCCTGCTTCAGCAGAGCGGCGGTGGCACGCACAGGGCCTCCTCGATACCTCTTGTTGCCTCACAAAGTGAGACCGCATCTTGACATGTGCAACAAAGGCGGTCAAGGTTCCCCCCATGGTGGCTGTTGACTTTCCTTCTTCTCTGCACTTCATCGACGGTGAGTGGGTCGCGGCCCACGACGGTGGCACGCTGGACGTCCTCGATCCCGCCACCCACCAGGTGATCACCCAGGTGGCCCGAGCGGGCGCGGCCGACGTCGACGACGCGGTCGCCGCGGCCCGCCGCGCCTTCCCCGGCTGGGCGGCGACCAACCCGAGCGAACGAGGGGCGCTGATCCACCGCTGGGCGGACCTGATCATCGCCGAGGTCGAGGCGCTCGCGGCCGTGGAGGCCCAGGACGTGGGCAAGCCCCTGTCCGGGGGCCGCACGAACATCTACATCACACACGGCATCATCGACTACTTCGCGGGCGCCGCCGACAAGCTCACCGGCGTCACCCTGCCCACCCGCAGCCCCGACTACCTGGGCTACACGGTCCCCGAACCGTACGGCGTGTGCGCCATCGTCATCCCGTGGAACGTCCCGTCCGTGCTCACCGCCGCGAACCTCGCGCCGGCCCTTGCCGCGGGCAACACGGTCGTCCTGAAGCCCTCCGAGATCGCTCCGCTGGCCCCGTTCGCCCTCGTCGAACTCGCCCGCCGGGCCGGTTTCCCGCCGGGCGTGATCAATGTCGTCGCGGGCCTCGGCCCCGAGGCGGGCGTCGCCCTCACCTCACACCCCGGCGTCGACCACATCAGCTTCGTCGGCTCCACCAACACCGGCCGGGCGATCATGGCCAACGCCGCGCGGAACCTCGTACCGGTGAAGCTGGAACTCGGCGGCAAGTCGCCGAACGTGCTCTTCGCCGACGCCGCGCTCGACACGGCGATCCCGGCGATCGTCGCCTCCATCACCGAGAACGCCGGGCAGAACTGCTACGCCGGGTCCCGGCTGCTGGTGGAGTCCTCCGTGCACGACGAGGTCGTGGAGCGGATCGCCGCCGCCATGGCCGACATCAAGACCGGACCCTGGGAAGCCGACCTGGACATGGGCCCGCTGGTCAGCGCGGCACAGTTCGACCGGGTCAGCGGGTTCCTCGCCGACGCGCCGCGCGAAGGGGCACGGCTGGTCACCGGGGGCACCCCCGGCGACGGGTGGTTCGTCCGGCCGACCGTGTACGACCAGGTGGACGCGGGTATGCGCGTCGCCCGCGAGGAGGTCTTCGGCCCGGTCCTCGCCGTGCAGTCCTTCCGTGACACCGCCGAGGCCACCGCGATGATGAACGCGACCGACTTCGGCCTGCTGGCCTGCATCTGGACCAACGACGTCTCGCGTGCGCTGCGGCTCGCCAAGGACGTCCGCTCCGGGCAGGTGGCGGTCAACCAGTTCCACGACGCGGGAGTCATCGGCTTCCCCTTCAACATGCAGAAGGACAGCGGCTTCAGCCGGGGCGGGGGATACGCGGCCCTGCGCGAGTACACCCAGGAAAAGGGTGTGGCGATCCGGCTGCTGGCCGGCTGAGGCCGCACACCATGGGTATCCCCGCCGAAGCGTGCACCGGTCCGGCCCGAGAGGGA
>NZ_JBHYUG010000112.1:0-26948 GCF_042749375.1 Streptomyces sp. NPDC059477
ATTCCGTGAACGGAATTCCGGACGGAATGCAATTCGCGCAAGCGCGAATTGGAGGCGACCGCGCAAGCGCGATCACTCAGGCTGGCTACGAGGGGAGGTGCATCACGCGCGGGCTGTGTAGGGCCTGGGGTTCCTGCCCACCACCCCCGCAACGAGAGTGACGGACCGTCGGCTCGATCGGGTGCCGGCCTCACCGCAGTGACGGGCTCCGCTGCGCTCCACCCTAACCACTCCCGCACCCTCGAAACCGGCCGCTGACGTTCACCAATACCCCGCCAGCATAGATGCCAAGCCGCTGCTGTGTGACGGATTTCGGACATGTATCACCCGCGAGGGGGAACGCACACCCCGCGTGATGCATCACCGGTGCTGAGTGTGTAGCGTTTGGGTTCCAAACGCGCCACTCCTGGCCCCGTCCATAAGCTCACCTGCTGAATTTGATTCATGCGGACCGGAATGCCTCAGCCGTAGAACGGAAGCCCGATATGCGAATGCCGGAATTCGGCGTACGGAGGTACATAAGCCGTGCGGCCGCCAGGCCGTACGGCGGAGCCCACCACCAACACCGCCACTCCTCCGGGCTTTTGAGCGTCACGGTCGGCACCACCCGAGACTCAGAGCCGCTGGTGCCGCCTACGGTCCGCACCTGGTCCACGGAGCCGCACGCGAAGCCGCCTCAGCCCCGCCCGGGGGCCGACGGGCAGCAACTGGTCAGCCGCCGCTGGCGGATGGATCCGCGGCTTCCCGCGCCCGGTCGTCAGCTTCGCCGCTGCATGGATCGACTGGAGGGCGCAGCGCGGGTCGGCGGGGGCGCGCCTCTAAAGATCAGATAGGCGCAAGCCTCTGACCTGCGGAAACGCGGGAGATGTATGCAGCCTGGGTGAATGGATCACGCCCGAGGGGGGCGAGTTGTATGCACGTAGGTGACTAGATCGTTTCTGTCCAGGGACACGCCCGCAGCGTGCATAGATCTCCTGCATAACATCGCAGATCTGCTATGTTATGCAGCCTCAACGATCATGGAGGAGAGCCCGTGGCCCAGCCCTTGAGGCGCAGCGCGGAGGCGCCGACGACCACGCCGCGGCTGGCCTCTGCCCCGCTGCCCGCCGATGGCGTCAACGGCATGCAGACGGCGACGCAGCTGGTGAGCAGCCTGGAGAGGCTGGCCAAGCGGGGCGGGACCTTCACGACGAGGGACCCGGTCAAGCCGTATGTCTTCTACGGCAAGGGGCACCTGAGCATGTCCCAGGTGATCGAGGACAACCTGTGGAAGTTCGATCTGAGCGCGATGTCGCGCAACGTCCTGGACCACCTCAAGACGCATCACGACCAGCAGGGCCTGGTGGAGATGACCCAGAGCGGCCTGGCCAAGAAGTACGGCTGCTCGCAGTCGAAGATCTCCCGCGCCGTCAGCCAGCTGTGCCACCACAACTTCACGTGGAGGGAGCAGCGCGGGGTGTACCGCCTGAACCCGCTCTACGCTTACCGATGGGGCAGCGACAAGCAGCTGCGCCTGGTGAAGTCGCTGAAGAAGACCCTGGTCGATCACGAGATCACCATTCCGACTGTGAGGAACGAGGCCACGCGATGAGCTCCGCTTCCATCCCTGGTTTCCACAACCCGGAGATCTTCGAGGTCCTGCCGAACGCCTGCCTGTCCCCCACCGCCCGCGACGTCTTCGACGTGCTCACCTCCCGCCAGGAGCCGGGCGGCCTGGTCAAGATCCGCCAGCAGGAGCTCGCCGAGCGCCTCGGGCTGACCCAGTCGGTTGTCTCCCGGGCCATCAGCCAGCTGCGGGACAAGGGCATCATCAGCGAGCGGCAGCGCCGCGGCGAGGTCCTCATCCACCCCCTGCTGGCTGGCTACGAGTCGCTGAGCCACATGGTCAACCACCTCAAGGCCCCCGACACGTTCGTGTGGCCGCTGAACTTCCCGACCGGGGACATCCGCCCGCCGCGCGCCCGCGACGCTCGCATCGGGACAGGGTTCGACCCGGACCCCGACGGCGGCGAGGACGCCCCGCTGCCCGACGCACCGCCCTCCCTGCGCCTGGCCGGATGACCCGCGACACCTACCCGCCACCCCCACGGCGCCCACCCCACCGGGAGGGCGCCGTCGCCGTTCCCGGCCGCCGTGCCGCCGTGCCGCAGCACGGTGACCGGCCCGCCCGCCGTCCGACAGCGCGCTGCACCGCGTCGTGCTGCATGCAGCCGCTGCATAGATCTTTTGGCCTGCTGCACGAGCAGCACCCTTGTCCCGCCCGGCCCATGTAAATGCTGCGCTGCACCCCGAGCATGGCCGTGCTGCACCCGACCATCACCACCAGCAGCACGGAGCAGCAGCACCAGGAGCACGAGCAGCAGCCGGGCAGCAGCACTAGGAGCAGCGGCTACAGCACCGTCCCTGCCAAGGCCCGGCTGATGCCGAACTCCGCCCGGCAGTACGACTCCCAGCTGCTGTACCCCAGAGGGAGCCAGACGCGGGCGGCGTGCGCGTCGCGGACCCGGGCGGCGAGGACCGCCACGGAGCGCAGGACGTCGTCCATCGCGTCGCGCAGCCCGGCCGTCATCGCCCGGGCCCGGTCCGCGGTGAGCGCCGTCCGCGCCGGTTCGGCGCCGTGCTCCTGGTCCTCGCGCTGCTTGCCCACCCCTCCATCGTCCTCCGGCCCGGCGGGCGCCACCAGGGCGTGCGGGAGCACAGCCGCGGACGTCGGCTGGTGCCCGGTGCGGCACGCGGGCCGGTGCTTGGTCGTTGGGCCCGGTATGGAGCTGCCGGAGCGGGTCGAGGGGCTGTCGGACGCGGCGTGCGAGGTGTGGGAGGCCGTGACCGAGGGCGGGTGGTCGCCGTCGGCGGCGTCGGACACGCTGGCCACCGTGGACGTCCTGGTCGACGCGCTCGCCCGGCTCGGGCCGCAGTTCGCGGAAGCACTGACGCCCGCGCTCGCCGCGACCGCATCGGCCCGCGCCCTCCTGGCGAACTCGGAGGACAGCCGCCAGGTCCCCGGCCTCCGGGGCGCACCCCAGGCGGCGACGGGCCCGGCGTTCGCAGGGCGGCACACCGTTCCAGAATTCTGGATCAGCCGGAACATGATGGTGGCCGAGCAGCTGTGGTGGGGCGAGCAGGAAGGCCGGGGCGGACCGGTCGCGGACATGTTCGCCGCCCTGCCGCCCCGCGCCATGGAGGAGGCGGTCCTCCGGCGCCGGAACGGCGAGGTCTGGAACGAGGTGCTGGAGGACCTGACTCGCCGCCACTCGGGCTGATCGCGCCCGCCTCACAGGCTCACAGCCTCATAGGCCACCGCGTCTACCTGGGAAAACGGCCTGTGAGCCTCCTAGCCTCACAGCATGACACCGGGCACGGGGCGGGTCTGTCACGACCTGCCCGGCGCGACGGCGGGCGCGGGCCGGCCGCACGAGCCGACGGGAGCCAGGAGGCGGGAAGGAGCGGGAGCCGGCGCACGGACGGCGGAGGGTTGCGTGGCCCCGGCAGGCCCGGGTCGTTGAGCACCCGGCCGCCGACCGTGCCGCGGTCGCTGACCGTCGAGGGAACGAGAACCGATGCCGAACAGGCCGCCGTACGACCCGACCTACGGCTTCGACCACGCGACCCGGACGGTGCGCGTCCATCACCACGACCTGGCCCGGCTGCTGCTGATGTTCCGCTCGCTGATGCGCGAGTCGCAGAAGGCGGGCTCGTGGGAGCACATGCACGACTACGACCTGTCCTTCGAGCGCCTCGCGGACGCGGCCGACGCCGCTGCGGAGATCATCCACGGCAAGAAGTGGAAGGGTCCTGACCTGCGGATGCGCTGCACCACGACCGAGCCGGTGTACGAGTGGCCCGAGGGCGGCCCGTACGACGGGGAGGCGACATTCACCTGGAGGGTGCCGGGCTACGGCTCGCACGCCTCCGAGGACGACCAGGTCGAGCTGTACTCGAACACGGCGCTGTGCGGGTTCAGCTGGGCGAAGGACGACCGTCCGCGCCGGGTGGAGGGCCTGCCGGAGTGCCCGGAGTGCCGGCGCGAGGTGCAGCTCGGTGCCGACCGGCCCCGCGGCGCCTGGTGACAACCGCCGTTGCCACCAGGCGGCAACGGATGGATACGGCGGTGGCTACGATGCGCAGCGGCCCGGCCCCGGCAGTTGCGATGCCGGGGCCGGGCCGTTGTCACGGGGTGCTATCCGAGCCAGACGATGTTCAGGACCGTCAGGCTGTGCCGGGGCCGGTTGATCCAGAAGGTGACGGAGAGCTGGCCGACGGCCGCGTAGCGGACGTCCTCGCCTTCGTCGTCGCTGGTGTCGAACTGCCGGAAGCCCCATGGATCGGCGGCGGCCGCGGTGAGGATGTCCCACACGGTGTCCGCCGCGTACTCGGGCAGGGCGTCGAGGGCCTTGGCGGCCGGGGCGGAGACGCGGACCGCGTACGGCGGCGGGCTCACCGGCGCCGTACGCGGAGCTCCGCCAGGTCGACGGCGTCGCTGTCGTCGTAGCCGGAGGCGACGAACGCGTCGACGGCCGGGGCGTGCGCGATGCGGCCCTGCCAGTCCTGGACGACTTCATAGAGCCCGGCCAGGGAGAACGTGCGGCGGGATTCCTCGAGGGCGGCCGCCCACTCCCGCTCGAAGGCCGGCACCCAGCGGTCCGCGCGCTTGTCGGCGTGGAGCTGGGCAAGGAGTTCGGCCGGCGCCCCGGGCGCGGGGGCGAACGGCGGGATGGGGGCGTGGTCGGGCTGCGCGCTCATCTTGTCCTCTTGTCCTCCCGGCGGGTCCTCCCCTCACCGTACGCGCGCCGGGTGGCCGTGGATGCGGGCATGGGCGGATTCCCTTCTACCGGCGCAGGGTGCGGGCGACGGCTCGGGCGTGCCGGCGCATCGAGGGTTCCTGGCGGTCCCAGGTGGCGGCGAGGTGGTGGAGGAGCTCGGCCGTCGCCCGTTCTGAGTCGCTCGGGTCGCTGGCCAGCAGCCGGTCGGCGGCGTAGGCGATGTCGGCGGCCCCAGACGTCGACGGGGAGGCTGGCGAGGAGGCCGGCTCCTTCCCGTAGCCGGGGCGCGGGGCGACGGTCAGCTTCAGGGTGTACTCGTTGCCGGTGCGCGTTTGCGCGGTGATGGTGTCGAGGTTGAGCGGCCCGAACGACTCCTGGCCGAGTGCGGCGCGGACGAAGTGCGGGTGGTTGCCGATCGCGGCGGCGACGGCGTCCCAGGCGTAGGCCACGCGCTCAGCGTCGGGGACCGGCTCCGCGGTGGTCAGGGTCAGTTCGAAGCCGGTGCCGTCGGCGTCGCGGAACCAGACGGTCTCGTCGCCGGGTTCGACCGGGGCGACGAAGCTGATGTGCGGGCTGTCCAGCAGGGCGTCGGCGATGCGGGCGGTGTCGAGGAACGGGGCCTTGTCCTGGTTGGTGCCGGTGTCCATGGGCGGTCCTTGGGGAGTGTGGGTGGTTGTCGTGCTGGCCTGATCGTGCTTGCGTGAAGGGGCTGGGTCCCCGGCAGTTGCGATGCCGGGGACCCAGCCCCACTTTTTTCGGTGCGCGGCGCTGGCCGGGTGTCAGGCGGCCGGGGTGAGGGCCAGGGTGTAGTGGCGGCCGGTGGCGAGGTGGACCGTGAGGGTGTCGCCGTCGGCGGTGGCGGCCCGGTAGGCGGGGTCGGCCAGGAGCGCGGGGACGACCACGTCGCGCAGCACTTCGTGCGCGGGCCCTTCCACCGCGGTCGGGGCCGGGGCGCCGGTCGGGTTCTGGAACACCTCGCCGTCGGGGCCGGTCCGGAGGTCGAGCGCCCAGGTGCCCGCGGCCGTGGTGAAGACGATGTCGCCCTCCGGGCCGGAGTCGGTGACGCCGCTGGTGCCGGGGTGGGCTTCCAGGACGTCGGCCAGGCGCACGGCCTCCTCGTCCACCGCGCCCAGCGGGCTTTTGTCCAGGTCGATGAGCGAGACGTCGGAGTGGGTCATAGTCCAGCCTTTCTTCTCGGTAATTCCTTATGGGGTTAAACGATGGCCTCGGTTAGAAGGACACGTCCAGGTAGTCGATGTCGTTGATTTCGACGTCTGAGAGTCCCATGGCGCGGGCTCCGCCGTCCTGGAAATAGACTTCTTTGAATCCCTCGGCCACGATTTCCCGCATCGTCTGGTCGCTGGCCCCGTCCTGGCGGGCGTCGAAGAGGCGCTGTGCGTAGTGGGCGGGGAGGCGGACGGTGAGGCGGCGGAAGCGGCCGTCGTCGGTGGATCCGGCGGAGGACGTGTAGCCGAACCGGGCCCTGGTCTCGACCGTGATGCCGGTGGCGGCGGCCTGCTTGTGGCGGCGTTTGCGCACGCCGGGCTGCCAGCGGGACCGCACCGCGTCGTCGATCTTCGCGGCGACGTCGGCGCGGGCGTGCTTGCGGGCCCCGCGCCGGTAGCGGTTGACGGAGTCCGCGGTGACCCCGATCTCCGCCGCCACCGCCTTCGCGGATCCGTACTGCTTGAGGAGGTAGCCGATCTGGCCCTTCAACGTCTTGGGCGGCTCCTTGGTGAACGCCTCCCGGTCGGCGCGCTCGATGGCGTCGTCGATCTCTCCGGCCACGGCTCATTCTCCTTCGTCGAGGACGGCGTCGCCGCCCTTGATGTGGCGGGCGGGGTTCAGTCCCTGCTCCATGAGGTCGACCGCCCAGGACATCTCCTGGACGCCCTCCAGCTTCGCCAGGCCCGGGGTGGGGCCGAGACGGAACCCGCCCGGCTGCGGCTTGCCGGAGGCGGCGTAGGGGAGGAAGTCCAGCGGACTGGCGCCCGGGGAGGGGTAGACGACGCAGTCGGAGAGCACGGCGAGCGGGAACAGCCCGGTCATCCGGGACATGTTCAGCAGCTTGCGGTGCATGTTGACTCGGGCCTTGGAGATCACGGCGGCGCGGATGTCCGGGCGCCAGGTCGGCCGCATCATGGCCGGCCACGGCTCGCCCTCCCTGTAGCCCTTGCCCTGCGGATTCTCGAACAGCTTCCCGATGCCGCCCTTGACCGTGCTCTTGATCGCGGTGAGGACGGCGGCCATCGCCGGGTCCACCTGCTTGTGCCGCTCCATCGCGGCGAGGAACTCGGTGTCGGTGAGGTCCTTGGTGACGCCGAGGTCGGCGAGGGTGTCGACGTAGGCGTTCTTGAGGCGGTCGTGCCACGGGTCGAGGTACGCGCCGGTCTCGCGGCGCAGGTACGCCTCGATCGGGGCGACGTTGTGGCCGAGCTCCTGGGCGTAGGCGACGGTGTGCGTCTGGTACCAGGCCGGGCCCGTCGGCCGGGTGCCGTCCGGGGTGAACGGCGAGGGCAGGCGCGGATCCAGCTCGATGCCGGACAGGTCCACCAGCCACGAGCCCGGGATCTTCGGATTGAACTTCGGGCCGACGAAGTGGTCCGGGGCCGACAGGCCGACCGTCAGCCTCGCGGCGGCCGCGAGGAACGCGGTGTTCAGGTCCAAGCCCACCGCGAAGGGCAGTAGGCACTCCTCATCGGTGAGCGTGTCCACCGACCGCACCCACTGGTACGCCTCCTCGCGGAGGAAGCCGCCCTTCCACCCGGAGTGGTAGATCGCGGGGTGCTCGGGCTGGCCCTCCGGCGGCGCCGGGTCCATCGGCTCAGTCCCCAAGCTGCCGGGGTTCGGCCCGCTCACCCAGTTCCCGGTCTCCTCATCGCGCACGGGCCGGGTCGGCGGGCGCAGCGCGGTCATCAGCTCCAAGCCGGACACCGCGGTCGAGCCGCGCGGGGTGATGACCCGCTGGGCGTAGACGCCGAGGACGCGGGCGATGTCGGCCGGCTCCATCCCGGCGACGCCGGGCCAGGCGCGGGAGTCGAGCGCGTCCCACGGCAGGACCGCCAGCTGCACGCACTGCCGCTCGCGGCCCTGGGCCTTGCGGTAGATCCGCGCCCAGGGGCCGAATCCGCGCTGGGTGAGCTGCCAGCGCGCCTTCAACACCTGCTTGACGACCGGGTGGTCCTCTTCCAGACGCAGACCCCGCCGGTCCTCCAGGCGCTCGGGCAGCCCCAGCTTCACCGCGGCCGCCGCGGTGAGGACGATGAGCGGGTCGGCGTCCTTGCCGTACCGGTGCAGCTTCGGCGCGCCGAGGCCGGACTCGGCGAGGGTCCACTCCACCAGCTCGACCACCGTGGTCGCCGGGCAGTCCAGCACCAGGCCGTCGACGCCGTACGCGGAGCCGTCGCCGTCGAGGACGGCGAGCGGACCGTGAGGGAACCGCGGATCGGCGGCCGGGCGCGCGGCGGCCTTCTTCGCCGGGCGCCGGGACGACGTCGCCGGACGGGCGGGACGCTCGGGCGCCGGCTTCACCGCAACACCGATGTCGGGCTCGGTCTCGTCCTCCTCAACGGTGGGCACGCGGGTGAACGTCTGCGGCACCTCGGGCCGTGACGGCAGCGAGTTCAGGGCCGCCGCGCGTTCCGGCGACATCCGCGCGGGCCCCTCCTCCGTCTGGGCGCTCTGCTTCTGATCCCGGGCCCACCGGCCCAGCGGAACGTCCGGCCCGGGGGCCGGGTACTTCGCCGCCCACCCCTTCAGCAGCCGCTGGTACGCCTCCAGGCGCGGCGACTTCGGCTCGCTCCTGCCGTTCTCGTAGTTCTTCACCGTCTGCACGGTCGACTTCAGCGCGGCCGCGAGGCGGGCCTGGGTGATACCAGCAGCCTCACGGAGGCGGGCGCGCTCCGCCGGGGGCGGGAGCTGAGGCTCCTCCTCCAGCAACGCGTCGATGTTCGCGAACAGCTCTTCCTCGGATGCCATGTGCGGTCTCCTCTCGCGCTTCACCCTAGCACGATTTACCCTAGCTTTTAGCTTGTTTTTTAACCCGCCCGGACTTTCTCGGGGGGTGGGGGTGGACATGCAAGAAGGCCGCCCGGCGGATGCCGGACGGCCTTCAGAGGCGTCTCAACCCTGGGTGTGTGGCCTGCCCCTTCCGGGAGCTACCAGGGACGAATCCAGGGTCTTCGTCACCCAGTGTACCCATCTGGACACTGTCCCGCCGAGAGTCGCCGCTCACAGCTCACAGGAGCCAGCCGAAGCGCTTCCACCTGCGGAAACGCCGTGTGAGGCACCTAGGTGCAGCCAGTCGTCACAGGCTGCTGCGGGACGCCGCGCGGCACACGGTCGTTGCTCCGAGCTGCCCGATTCGGCTCTCGCATTGGCCGAGATGTCTGTCTGCGGGTTGTCAGCCGCGGGGTGGAAGGGCTCGCATGAGTGCGAGTCCGTCGATGAGTCTGCCGTCCTGGCTCATCAAGTGGGCCGTCTGGTCGCCACGCTCCCACTCCGCCTGGACTGCCTCGAGTTGCTGAGGGGAGATCGCCACGCCAGGCGTCGGAGTGGTGATGACCGCGTACGGGATGCGGGTGCGGCGCCCTGGGGCGGCCTGCACTACCACCACGACTCCCCTCTGATTCGCGGCGAGGGGCTCGGAGCCGAACGCACGGTGATCGAGCTCGCCAGGCAGGGCCTCGCGTACGCGAACCGAGGCGCCCGGGTGCCGGTCGAACCACACCCGATCGGCTTCGGCTGCCCGATGTCCCACCGCCACGTTCCTGCGCGACGGGCCACCGGCCGCGGCTGCTTCCTCCCCCAAGCCGTAGACGCTGCGGCCCTCCCACACAGGGGTGGCCCGATTCTGGTTCTTCTTCTTTTTCCTCTTACGGCTGACTGCCACGTCACCACTTCCCTTCCCCGGACCCGCGCCAGGCCCGTCCAGCTGCTCAACGAGACGGGCGGGGTGTGTGCGGTGGGCCAAGCGGGGGAAGCAACCCGCCTCACCTCGTGGCCGAGCGCGCGGAAGCCCCGGACGAGGGCGTCGGACTTGGCGAGGCAGTCGCCGCGCCCCAGCACCGCCAGCCCGGCGGCCGTGTGCGCGCCGTCCGTCGCGACGGAACCACCCGCCCGAACAGCCGCACACGGGCGCGCCGTGTGTCCTCGTCGTCCAGAGTCAGGGCCAACCGAGGAGCCAGACGACCCGGACCTCAACCTGAGCGTTGATGACGCGGTATCCGATGGTCACCCCGGCGGAGGCCACGGCGAGCTTCCGCAGCGCGTCCGGCCCGCTGCCCTCCGGTGTTCCGACCGCGAGTGGGGTGGTGGACAGTGGTCCGCGCAGCGTCTCGTGGACCGCGCGGCGCCGCTCCGGGACGAGGCCGGCCAGGGCGCGCTGGGCCTGGGGGGCCAGGACGACCTTGTACGTCATGCCGCCGCTCCCCCGTTCCGGCGTTCGTAGGTGTCGGGGTCGTAGTCGGCCATGACGACGTCGAGCGGGACGGCGTTGTCGATCCCGGCCTCGTCGTCGGCGACGGCCTGGGCGATGTCGGGGTGGACCTTCGCCATCCACTCGACCCGGTAGGCGCTGATCACATCCCGCACCGCGCGCAGCGGCTCGGCACCGTCCTGGTGGAACGGCGCGGCGTCCAGCTCGGCGACGAATGCGGCCAGCACGTCGGGCCAGGGGGCAAGAGCGGTCTTCAGCTCGCCGAGGCTCTGCGGGCCCTCGTCCGGGGCAAGCTCGTACGGTGAGCGGGTCGGATTGCTCATCTCGTTTCCTTCCGGGTCGGCGGCGGGCATCCGCTCAGTGTCCCCCTCGGACCACCGGGGACTGGCGTCCGTCACCCCATCGGATGACGGGCGGTCACCCCGGTTGCGGTTCCGCAGTCGCAGCGGCCGGGGCGCGGGCGCGGGCAAGCCGATGGGGGCGGCCCCCGTACCGGGGCCGCCCCCATCGAGTTCGCCGGTTCACCGGGTGCGTGGTGGCGTCATCCGGGCGTGGAGCAGGGTGCTGCGGGTGAGTTCGGTGCCCTGCTGGTGGTCCTCGTTGAACAGCGCGACCAGGCCCTTGGGCGCGTTCCAGTGCTCGCGCAGGTCGGGGACAGCCTTGAGGTCGTCCAGGAGCAGGTTGATGACGGTGGCGGCCTCGCTGGGTCGGTCGCCGTATCCGTCGCCCCACCACAGGTGCTCGGACGGTGTGCAGGGGGCGGGGTGGAGGTGGCCGTCGCTGGTGGTGACCCACACGGTGTGGTGCAGGACGACCGAGGCGAGTTCGGCGTCTCCGGCCGGGAGGGACAGCGGGGCGTAGAACCGCCAGAGCTGCTTGCCGTCGTGGTCGGCGGTGCGCAGGACGGGCATGTCGGTGAGCGGGTCGATGAAGAACGCGTCCGCCTTCTTGCCCTGGGCGAGGACGGCGTGGGCGGCGGTCGGGTCGCACAGGGTGAGCCGGCGGGCCCACCGCTCGCTGACTGTGCCGGGGCGCACCGGCACCTCGGTGAGCGCGCCGAAGGGGAGCAGAGCCGGTTGGCGGCCGACGGCGACCTCGATCGCCGCGACGGCGTCGGGGTGGGTGCTGAGGGCGAGCTGGTGCCAGCCGGCCGCGAGGACCTGGCGGTCGCCGTCGGAGCGCAGGGGGTGGTGGCCGGTGTCGGGGACGGCCGCGATGACGACAGGGTTGCGCCGCTCGCCGTGACCTTCCCTGCCGAAGATCTCGTTGTCGTGCAGGGCGGCGTCGACCCGGTCGTTGCGGATGTCGTTGGCCATGTCCGTCGCGGCCAGGTGCGAGGTGACGTCGAAGGCGTCGTTGCCCACGACGCGCCGCAGGATCTTCTCCCTGTCGCTGGCCGGCACCTCCACGACGGCCGCGGGGGCGCCGGGCTCCCAGGCCCGGATCAGGTGCGGCAGGCGCAGCAGTTCGGGCCACCAGGGCAGGTCGTGCCCGGCCAGGGTCGCGACGTTGCCCCAGTCGGCCTCGTACTCGATGCCCGGGTGTGCGGTGTCGGCCGCGACCAGCGCCGGTCCGCGGAAGCTCATGTCCCCGTACAGGGCGCAGACGGTGACCACGTTGTCCGGGTTGCCGCCGCCGGCGATCTCGGTGGCAACGTCGGTTGCGGCCCTGCGGTCGTCGCAGTGCACGACCCTGATCGTGCCCAGGGCGGTGTGCCAATCCTGCGCCGGGCCGCGCACCGTGTCCTTGTACCCGGCCCACCGGCCGGACGGCAGTTCCTCGGGGAGCGGGCGCAGCAGCACGGCGCCGCGGCGGGCGAACTCCGGCGTCTGAGCCGCCCACCGGTAGACCTGGAACCCGTCCCAGACCTCCTCGGGCTCCTTCCTGGCACCGAACCCGGCGAACGGATCGTGCGGCGGCTCGGTCGGCTGCGGGAAGTCGTCGTACTTCCGCACCAGCCGCCACAGCCCGAAGGAATTGACGCCCAGCAGCCGCTGAACCTCCGCCCCGGACAGATAGCTGTCACTCACACCCATACCGCTGCTCCTCACGTCCTGGGGCCGCTTCGTCCCCAGGACAGATCATGGGACGCACCGGGAGGCGACGGTCGGAAAGCGGCTTTCCTGCCTGATTCCCCCCTCTCCATTGGCCGGGAAAGCACCCTCGCACCTCCCCTTCACGCGGGCCCGCCCTGCGATGCCCCCGCACGGCCGGACCGGGGCCGCCGTCCCGGCCTCCCCCACCGCCCGGGGCGAAGGCGTCGTCAGCGGCGCTCGGGGACGGCGTAGAACAAGGGCTCCAGACCACTGGTCCTGGCCTTCACCTGACCGGCCGCGACGAGATCCCACATGCCGCGCCGTACCTCTTCCTCGCTCACTTCCATCCCCTGGTCGACAAGCCACTGGGCGATCCGTTCGGCGGTCTTCGCCCGGGTCTCCTTGCCCTGGAGGTAGGCGAGAGCCGGCTTGTGCCAGTCCGGGAAGCCACGTCCTCGCGGCGAACCGGGGCCCGCCGGGCCGAAGGTGTCGGCCAGGTGGAGCAGGGCGGCGATGATGCCCCGGGTGTCGCTGCTGCGCGTTGTCTCGAAGACCTCGATCGCCTCGCTGCGGAAATCAGCCATGTCCCCGTTTTCTCTGCGTAGTTGTTCGGTCACGGCAGGCTAGAGCCTGCGGACGGTGTGCGCCAGGGCCCCGCATCCCGTCGCAACAGCAGGTCAGGGAGCACAACCTCTGGGCGGGAGCCGAGCACTCCGGGCCGTGATCACGGGCCGTGCTGCTGGGCGGGGTTGGGGGTGACGCGGAGCAGGAGGAGGTCGAACTCGGGGCCGTGGGGGGTGTTGCGGTAGGGGCCCGCGTAGGCGTAGCCGAGGCGGGTGTAGAGGTCGTGGCCGCGCTGGTTGGAGGGGAGGGCGAGGAGGGAGGACCAGGCGGGGGCGATGGCGGTGAGGAGTGCGGTGTGGAGGCGGGTGCCGATGCCGCGGGACTGCCAGGGGCGCCGGACGGCCAGTTCGCACAGTCCCATGAGGCGTTCGGTGCGGGCGCCTTCGGGGACCTGGTCGAGGAGGCCGGGGCCGAACCAGTACGCGGCGGTGCAGGGGAAGGCGTATCCGAAGCCGACGGCGGTGCCGTCGGTGTAGGCGGTGGCGAGGGTGAAGCCGGGGTGTTTGAGGTGGCCGGTGATCTGGCGGTGGAGGGCGGGGACGGAGAGCCCGGCGGTGGCGGCGTCGGGGTTGTCGAGGAGTTCGGGGTGGGCGTCGGCCCAGATGTCGGCGAGGGTGTCGAGCAGGGGCGGGACCTGGCCCGGGCCGTAGGTGCGGATCACCACGTCGGTGGGGTGGGGCGGGGTGGTCACCGTCTTCTCCTCATCTGGCGCCGGCGGTGGTGCGGTACTCCTCCAGCCAGTCGGCGACCGCCGGGACGGCGGCGTGCCGCTGGAGGGCGCTCTCGACGTTGCGCAGCTGCTGGAGCAGCCGGTCGGAGCGCACCTCGGGGAGGTAGGTGAGGAGTCGTCCGGCTGCCTCGGCCGCGGCTTCGGGTTCGGGACGGTCCCTCACGGCATGTTGGACGGCGATGTCGGCGGTGTACAGGGCGCGGTTGCGGGCGAAGGCGGTTCCGTGGAGGAGGACGGCCTGTTCTACTCCGGCGGCGGCGCGCTCGTGCTGGCCGAGGTCAGCGCGGGCGAGGGCTTCGAGTCCGGCGAGTTCGGCGGGGGTGAAGAACTCCAGCCATCCCGGGTCGGCGTCGGCCGGACCCTCGGCGTAGAGGCGGTGCGCAGTCACGACGGCCTGGTCCGTGGCCGGGGCGTCGCCGAGGAGGGCCCAGCCGCCGGCCTCCCGCAGGGTGAACAGGGCTCGCATCCGCGGGGAGCCGTGGGTGCGGACGGCGTGCTGGGCGGCCTGGGCGGCCGTGACGGCTTCCCGGGGGCGGCCGGAGGCGCGGGCGAGGAGGGAGAGGCAGCCGAAGGCGTGTCCTTCCAGGGCCCGGTCGTCGGCGAGCCGGGCGGCGGCCAGGGCCTCGGCGTACAGGGTGCGGGCGTCGGCGGGGCGGCCGGAGTCGTAGGAGAGCCATCCGGCGGCGATGGCAAGGTGACCGGTGGCCGAACGCAGCCGCCGTCCGGTCTCGTCGGTGAGGGCGCCGTCCTTAAGCCACTGGTAGGCGGTGTGCAGGGCGCGGGCCGCGTCGCGGCGCAGGGCGGCGGAGCCGTGGTCGTGATCGTGGGCGTAGATCGTGGTGACCGCATGGTCGAGGGCCCGTACCTCGACCGTCCCGATCCGCCCCGGGACTCCCCTCTGGGGAAGGAGAGCGAGGGCGGGACCGTCCTCGGCGGCCGGGCCATCGTCCCGGTGGTCTGCGGTGTCCTTCGGTTCGCGGACGGCCGGCGGGGCGCCAGTGCCGGGCAGGTGGAAACCGAGGGCTTCCGGGGCCCGGCCGCCGGTCAGCCGGGTGAGGATGCGGCGGTAGACCGCCCGGGGGAGCTGAACCTCGCCGTCCTCCCAGGCCGCCACCAGCCGGGAGGTGCAGCCGACGGTCTCGCCCATCTCCGCGCCGGTGGTGACGATGAGGCGGGCGAACTCCTGGCGGGACATCTGGAACTCCCTCTCGCGCACAGCGCGCAGCTGAGGGTTGGGGACGCGAGGGCGGTCGGCCATGTCCGGCTCCGTACGGCATCCGCGAGGGGACGGGAAGAGGGGGCGACCGTATCGCTCCCGCCCCTTGGCTGTGCCCGGTCTTGGCCGTACTTCACCCTGTCCGGGGCAGACTTGCATCGTTCTCGCATCGGCGGGACATCGCACTCGCCACCGCGCTGCTGGTTGCGTAGGAGCGGCATGTCCACCGATCCGGAGATCACCATGGCGAATGGTTCCGCCTCGTCCCGGCCGCCCGGCATCACGGCCTGGCACCGGCTCGCCGACCCCACCCCGCAGCGACTCGCGCTGTGGGCGCGGGGTGAGGACCGCACACGGTGGGAGGCGTGCGGACGGGACTGGGACGCCGTCGCCGTCCACCCGATGGCGAACGGGCTCGACGTCCTGGACGCCATGGGACTCCACCTGGACGACGGCTACCCGGTGCTCGGGGACCGCATCGGCGACGTGCTCTACGTCCTAGTCCCGCCCGGCACCGCGCACACGGCCGCCGGCCTCCCCGGCGTACGGGTACTCGGCGCGGGCCACCAGCTGCTGATGCCCACCACCGGCCACGGCACCGCAGCCGCGCACTGGATCAGCCCACCGCCCGAGGCCCAGCCAGACTTCGTTCCGTCCGGCCGGTTCACCGCCCGTCTCCGTGCCGCGTCCGCCCCCGACCACGAGAAAGCCGCCACCTCATGACGTACACCGTCCTGCACGACCCCGACGGCCTGATCGAAGCGACACTGCCGCTCGACCGCGCGCCCTACGAATGCCTGGTGACCGCAGTCCTGGCCTGGCCGGACACCGGCGCTCTCCTCGAACGGGACGCCGAGCAGATTGCCCTCCAGCTCACCGGGCACGCCCACGCGGTCGCCGCCGACGTCAAACGCCGCGCCGCCGCCCTGCCCCGGGACGACGGGCGAGGGGCCCTCGCCGACGTCGTCCTCGCCGCAGCCCGCGAAAGCCTGGCCACGCCGCCGGACGGCACGGTACGCGACGTCCAGGACCGGGCCCGGACCGTACGGGAGCTGTACGGCCGCCTCGACCGGCTGCTCGACGCCCACCCGGCAGACATCCGATAGAGCGATGTTCGGACCTTGAGCGTGGAGAGAACAGGGTGGCCCCTGTCCGCATGGCCCTTCTGGGCGATCGGCGGACCGGGCGGTGTGCGGCCGGTACGGTGCCGGGTGAGACGTCGACGGCAGGGGGAGAGTGTGGCGAAGGTTCGAGACCGTGGCGAGGTGCTGGGCTTCGGGGTGCCGGCCGCGCTCTTCCTGGCCGGGGTCGCCTATCTCGGGATCACCAACGGCCACCGGTTCATCGCCAACGACTTCTTCGCGCTCATGTACTGCCTGGCCGGCGTCGGCTTCGCGGCGGTCCCGCTGCTGTCGTGGCGCCGGGGCGGAGGCCGGTACGCCGACCCGGGCTTCGTACGCTCGGCGTGGTTCCCGTGGCTGTTCACGACCATGCAGGGCGTCGCCTACAGCTCCCCACGCAGCGACGCGAACGTCTTCCTGCTGGTCTTCGGCTGGGGCATGTTCATCTACGCCGGGATGGTCGCCCTGTACTTCCTCGCCCGCGCGCTCTGGGGCACCGACGACGAGACCGGCGAGCCCGTGCCCGACGAGGCAGCCCGGCCGGATCTCCGCGAGCCGAAGGCCGGCGCCTGAGCTCTGCTCAGTCCGCCGCCCGGCGTTCGTCGTCCAGGTGGGCCATGGCGTAGCCGTGTTCGTCGGGATGACGGGCCAGGCGGGCCATCACCCACGCGGTCCGGGCATCCATCCCCTCGCCGAACTCGGCGGCCAGGCGCCGCGCCTGCCATGTCGTGCGCGGGGCGAGCACCCACCGCGTGAGCGGGAACCGGACCCGGCCAACGCCACGTCTCGTCCGGCCTGCCCCGTCAGGGGAGTCCTCGTCAGGGAAGTCGGGAGTGATCGGGTCGGGCACGATCGCGAGTGTGGCGACGGCCACCGCGATCGAAGCGGCGATCAGGCCCGAGATCACCGAAACGGACGGCACCGCAGGACCTCGGTTGACGACCCTTCGCGCAACCGCACCGCCCGCCACAAGCCACTGACCACCGGCGTTCCAGCGCCTGGTCCGGCCGGTACGTGTGAGAAGCCCAGCCTGCCGATGGGGTCGGCGGGGTCCGGGCTTCAGGGGATGTGGGTCAGTGGCTGTTGAAGAACCGTTGTCTGGGCGGCGGCCTCCGTGAACGCCTCCTCCGGCTCGCGACGACGGACGAGAGCCCGGTTCTGGCGTTCCGCGGCGGCGCGGATGCGCAGGTCCATGTCGTTGTCGCGGACGCGACGGTGCTCGTGGTGCGCGGCGAGCGCACGGTGGTAGCCGGCCGACGCGGTCTCGCGGGTACGCGGCGGCCCCGTAGGTGCCGGTGCCCGGACCGGCTCCGGGTCGGCGGCCGTCACGGCGACGGCGGTGACCGGGCCGGGGGCGAGCACACGGACCGTGCGCACCGCCTGCTTGCCCGCCGCGAGGTTGGCGGTGGCAATGATCCGGGCCGTCTCCATGCGGGCCTTCGTCGCCCAGGCCGCGGAGTCCGGGCGCAGCGTCAGCTCGCCGGTGTCCGGCTCGTACCCGACCGCCGCGACGTGCCCGACGAGGTCGGGGGCGATGACCGCCCACCGCTCCCGCAGCGCGCCGCCGGCGGCCGGGAGCGCCCAGGCCCGCTCGGTGACCAGTGCGCCGATCGCCGCCCCGAGGCCCATCGGCTCGCGCCCGTCGCGCCGCACCGCTGTACCGGTCCGCGGCTTCCTCTTCGCCTTCGGGCCGCTGCCGTTCTTCCGGGCCTGCTCCATCGCGGCCCGCAGCGCGACCCGGGCCAGGTCGACCCCGGACACCTCCCCGCTCACGCCTGCCCCCAGGTGGTGTGGAGGGCCAGGTGCCGGGTGCCCGAAAGGCGCTGCGCTTCGTCGACCAACCGGTTGCTGAACAGGCGCCTTGCCGACGGTTCGCCGTACTGGTCGATGTGGTCGAAGACGACGGTGTGGTCCTTCATCGCGCGCACCCGCCAGTCGCGGACCTGCTCGCGGGTCAGGTCCTCGAGGACGAGCTCCTGGTCCTGGTCGACGTCGTCGACGTCCGGGGTGGGCGCGGCGGCCGGACGGGGCGCGGGCAGGACGACGACCGGGGCCGCCGGCGCGGCCGGGACGACGTCCTCGGGTTGCGCGGCCGCCGCGGCTTCGGCGCGGGCCTGAGCTGCGGCGGCCTTCCGGGCGCGGTGCTGCTCCCACTCGTATGCCTTCGCCCACGCCCTGGCCGTCACGTCCTGGTGCAGCTGCTGCTCGGTCGCGGCCCGCCGCTCCGTCTCGGAGGCGCCGGGCATCGCGGCGTCGACGGCGGCCGCGACCGCACGGCGCTGGTCGCGGCGGTCGGCCTGCTTCTCCGCGCAGCGCGGGCAGTCCTGGCCGGAGTCGAGCAGCACGCGGTCGTCGCACCGCACGTCGCCGCACTGCTGACGCTGGGGCAGGGCCAGGCCGATCAGCCAGCCCACCGGGTCCGAGATCGGCTTGCCCAACCGCATCTGGGTCTCCAGGTGCCGGGCGAGCCGGTCGGCGAGGACCTGCGGAGCGTCCGTACGGCCGGCGAACCCGACCACCCGCTCCAGCTCGCTACGGACGGCGGCTTCCACCAGGCGGCGGGCGGCGGGACGCTCCAGGCGCGCCCAGACCAGGTCGACCGGAGCCAGGACGGCCCGCAGATCGAGCGGCGGCAGAGCCACCCTCCCTCGCTGCTGCCCGCGCTGACCTCCGCCGTCCACGACCCGCACCGGAGCACCGGCCACCGGCCCGCGGCCGCCGTTCCCGACCTTGCCGACCGGGGACTTCTCCTGCTGTTCCCCGCGCAGCGGGCCGCCGTCCTCGCGCACGCACGCGCGGTCCGGCAGATCACCGGACCCACCACGGCCTTCGCCGGAAAAGCCACCAGAGAGAGCGGGGGGAGAGACGGGAGTAACCAGGTGAGGGTGGTCAGTGTGAAGGGCTGCCGCAACGTCGGGGTCTGCAACATCCGCAACATCCGTCACCGGCACGCCGTTGACCTGCGACTCTTCGGGCAGCTCGGGCGCCTCACCAGCCCCTGCCGCAATGTCGGGGTCTGAAAATTCGGGCTCCGGGGTCTGCGCGAGGTCCTCCTGGACGTCGTCGGCGACCGTACGGCCGTGCGCGGCGGCGACCGCCGGGACCATCAGCCGCGACCGGTTCCGCAGGCCCGAGCCCGTCTTCAGACGCACCCGCAGCACCAGCTCCTGGTCCTCCAGGCGCTCCAGCACCCGCTCGCCCGCCGACGCGGTGCACCCGAGCAGCCGGGCCACCGTCGCCGCCGCGCGGCCGCGCTTGGTGTCCACGGTCCCGCCGCACTGCCGCACCCGCCCGTTCTCCCGGGCCTCCAGCACCAGCAGCAGCAGCGCGAGGCGGTCGGTTGCCGCGCCGCGGCCGGTACGCGTACCGATCAGCCCGGCCGGAGTGACCCGGCCGTCCCGGTGCGTCCAGCCTGGACCCATCACGGCCTCCAACAGCCGCCACAGCGTCGCGAACTCCTTCTTCTCCAGCGCCAGCGGATGCCCGACCACGTCCTGCGCCGCCCACAGCGGCAGCACCCGGCACTCCAGACCGTCGTCCTGACCGAACTCGCCCTCCGCCGTCTCCACCGAGACCACGCCCGAGCGGCGCAGCACCGGCAGCACCTCGGAGGCCGTGTACGACGCGGACGCCCCGATCCACCGGCCCAGCTCGGAGGTACGGATCTCCACCACACCGGTCTCCGACGGCGTCCGCGACGCCAGCACCAGCACCGCCAGGCGCACCGCGTCCGACGCCCCGGCCAGGCCGGCCGTGTCCAGCAGCATCCGCACCGCGCCACCCAGACGGGCGCGCGCGTCCGACCCGAGCGACAGCGGATGACCCGCCGCCCGCTCCGGGACCGGCCCGGCCGGGACGGACCGCAGCCGACGCCGCGAGCTCCCGCCCGGCGGGACGCCGACGGAGTTGTCGACGACGTCCCAGAAGTCGTGGTCCACCGCGGCGGCCAACGCCGCGCCCGCGCTCACAGGGACATCCCCGAGGTCAGGCGGTCAGCCGACCGAGCGTAAACGGTGTGACAGTTGGGGGGTGTGATGTATGTCACATTCCCGCCAGGGGGGACACCACAACCTGCGGTAATCACCCCAGAGGGGGTACTGACCTGGTCGTGGTCGACCTGACAAGACCTGCGGTGCTCGTGCACTATGGCGATACCAGCCTTCATATGGATCAACGCGGACGGCCCCCTGGCAGGGGCTCGACTCGATGGCTCGTGTGATGGGCGAAGGCCAGCGGCGGATCTCCTTCCTCTCGGTGGTTTTCGAACTGGTGTTTCGAAGCCCTTGGCGGGGCCTCGGAACGGTCAAGCCACTTCGGTGGTGAAGCGGCACTTCGGTGTTGCGGCGGTACTTCGGTACTGCGACCGCGAAGCCCCTTGGCGGGGGCCCGCGGGCACTGCTGGACCTGGAAGGCCCTTGTGGTCCTGGCTAGGGACCGGTTTTGCAAATGGCCCTGATAAGGGGCCGGGACAAAATGAGCGGCTTGATAAGCCGCGGCTCAGGACCGGCTGGAACCGGGATCTGAGCGGACCGCTCTGGTGGCTAGAGCCAGGCGGTAGACGGGCCGCGCGGGGCCGAAGGGGATGGCTAGTCCACTTCTTCTTGGCGCGCGCGGCCGATGGCCGGCTAGGTCATCCCAACCCCCTGAATCCGGAGGCTGGCGTCAGCATGCCCAGGCGCGTACCTGATGGCGTGATCGCGATAAAGGAACGGCGTAGCTGCGCGTGGAGTTCCGCAGACGCGGGTACTCTTCATCTCGCGATCACCTCCTTTCCAGGTGTCGCCCAACGAGGCGTTGCCCCGTTCGAGGCCCCGTGGACCATGCCCGGTCCCGGGGTTCTCGTCGTTGTGGATCACGTCTGAGATCACCCTAACCCCCTGTGATGACACAGACGGGGGTCGAAAACGCATCCAGCCCGAGAAGTCGCGAATGCCCGAGGAATCGCGCGCCTTTGCCGGAGAACTCGTTGCCGGGGTGGGTTACCCAGTGGGTAGGTCGCTGAGTTCGCATCAGGTCAACCCGTCCAGGTGCGCGTTGACCTGCTTCGCGGCCGCCGCCAGTTCGTGCAGCTCCACGACCACGACCCCTGCCTCCATCAGCTGCTCGTAGCCGACGCAGTCGTCGACGAACAGCGACGGCTCCCGCCACGCGATGACCACCCGCGGAATCCCCGCGCCCAAGATGCGCTGCGCGCACGGCGTACGCGGCGAGTGCCGCTGGGAGCAGGGCTCCAGCGTGCTGTAGATCGTCGCCCCGGCAAGGCGCGGGTCCCCCGCGGACAGTTTCCCGAGCGCGGCCTCTTCCGCGTGCTCGTGCGGATCGGCCTCCCGGGAGTAGCCGGCCGCGATCTCGACGCCGTCCGCGTCGATGATGAGCGCGCCGACCGAGTAGGCACCCGCGGCTGGCGGGCACATCTCCGCAAGGCGGATCGCGCGCCGCATCCACTGCATGTCCTGCCACCGGTCGGGCGCGTACATCAGGCGCGCCCCTTCGGGGCGTAGCGGACGAGGACGACGTCCTCGATCGCGCGGACCTCGAGGACCTGCATCCGCGCGGTCGACCCGCCCGGGTAGTCGGCGGCCCCGAGGAACCTGGCGGCCTCCGGTTGACCGACCAGCAGCGGCGCGATGGCGAGATGGACTTCGTCGGCGAGGTCCTGAGCCATGAGCTGGGTGTGGATCGTGCCGCCACCCTCCACCATCAGCTGCCGGACACCGCGGCGCCCGAGCTCATCGAGGACCAGGCCCCAGTCGAGGTCCGGCCCGACGCTGACGACGTCGGCGAGGTCCCCGAGCGTCGCGCGGACCTTCTCCACCGCGCTGTCCACGGTGATCACGAGCTTCTGGCCGCCGTGGTGCCAGAATTTCAGGTCGGCGGAGAGGTCACCGCTCGCGGTGACGGTGACCTTGAGGGGGTACTCCGACTTGCAGTCGGCGATGCGCTGAGCACGGCGTTCGTCGCTGTTGACCAGCAGGCGCGGGTTGTCCCGGCGCATGGTGTTCGCGCCGATCAGGATCGCGTCGGACTCCGCGCGGACCTGGTCGACGCGGTCGAAGTCCGGGGCGTTGGACAGGCGCAGCCGCTCGGGGCTGGTGTCGTCCAGGTAGCCGTCGACCGACATGGCGGCGGACAGCACGACGTACGGGCGGGCAGTCATCTGCTCAGGCTTCCGTTTCTGTCTCTTGGGCGAGGGTGGAGTCGAAGGCGCCGCGGAACTCGGCCACGGGGGCCTCGCGCTGCCAGGGGATCAGGGCCGTGTCGAGCCGGGCGAGCTCGTTGGTGATCCGGCCGGAGCCGGTGTCGGCCGCGACGGTCAGCGCGTGCATGCCCACCGTCGCGGCCCGCTCCGGATCGCGGGCGCCGGCCAGGGCCACGGCCTGCCGCGCCATGTAGACGCCGCGGTCGCGGTGGTAGTCGCCGGGCATCAGCCGGATGGCGTCGGCGAAGGCATCGGCCGCCTCGCCGTGCTTGCCGAGGGCCTCCAGGCCCTGCGCGCGGTGCACCTCCACGTACGAGGCGTTCAGCCACACGCCCCACGGGGTGGGATCGGAGCCGATGCCGTCCAAGGCGTTACGCACGGAGTCGATGGCCCGCTCGCTGCCGTCGGCGTCACCGCGAAGAGCGTGTCCGTACGCCTCGTAGGTGCGGGCGACGGCGGCGAGCCGGCTGCGGGGCCGGGCCATGCGCTGGGCGGCCTCCGCCAGGTCGACGACTTCGACCAAGTCGGCTGTATCACCGGCCAGTTGAGCCTTGCGGGCCATGACGTAGGTGGTCAGGTCGGTGTCGCCGACCGTGTACGACCACTGCATGGCCCTGTCGAGCCAGTACGACGCGGCGTCCGGGTTGCCCAGGTCCTGGTGGAGCCAGGACAGGAACTCCCCGTACTGCGTCTGGAGCTCCATCAGGTCGCGCCGGTCGGCGCCCTTCGCCTCCCGGCGCAGCTCCTGGATGACGTCGATGTAGTCGCGCGTCGCCTTGAGGGCGTGGCGCGGCCCGAGCAGGTTGTCGCCGTCGATCAGCAGACGGCGGGTGCGCCGCAGGTGCTCCACCGGTGTCGAGCCGTACGCCGACGCGGCCCGCGCCCTGCGGACCAGGCTCGGCACGCCGTCCGAATCCGCGGCCGCCGGCGAACCGGCGCCGACCGCCGCAGCGGCTCCCAACCCCACGCCCGCGCGCAGCAGTGCACGCCGTTCCAGAGCCACCCAGACCACCGACCCATCACGTAGACGACACGGGACCGAGATCCCCTCACCGTCCGACGCTGCCTGGTCCGCTGCGGCCAACGCCAGGTCCACCGCCGACTTGGCCACATGAACGGGCGGATTGGCCACATGGCCACGCTCGTCACCGATCCGCTCCCACAGGCGCAGCAGCATCCCGCTGGCACCCAGGGCACCGTCCAGGAGTGCCGCCTGGTTACGGTCGGCCATGCGCTCCGCTCGCTCGAATCGCCCCAGGTGAGCGTGGTCGATGCGGGCCCGCTTCGCGAGCTCCCGGAGGCTGAGGCCCCGCGAATTCCGCAGCTCGCGCAGCTGGTAACCCCAGTTATGCAAGGGCGACACCCAGGGCGTCAGCTCCCTTGGCTTCTGCGCCATCCCCGCCCCAATCCTGTGGCTGATGTGGCCAGCTGATCCGGCCACATGTCAGATGTGGAACTGATCGGTCCCGGGGGCTAGAACCGAAGCAACGGTTTCGAGCCCAGCCAAGGGGGTGTTGCTCAGTGAGTGCTGTCGGGCAGTTCGGTCTTCAGTTCAGGGCCTGTTCCGCGGCTGTAGTTGGCGGCACGCTGGAACAGGGCGCCGCTGCTGCGCTCTGCGGCGTCAACGGTTCTGACGTGCACGAATCCACGGTCGCTGTAGTACCGCTGAAGGTCGTCGTTGGTGCGCCACGCGTCCAGGCGCAGCAGCTGCTTGCCCTGCCGGAGCGCTTCCTTTCCCGCCCAGTCGAGCATGGCCGAGCCAAGGTCCATGCCCGCGACGTCGCGACGCACGACCATGCGGTGCACGTAGAGGGCAGGGTCGCCGGCCTCGGCGGCGGACCAGAAGTCGGGGTCGGCGTGCTCATCGACGGTGATGGTCGCGACCGGCGCCCCGTCCGCTTCGACGATCCAGCACTCGCCGGCCGCGATGTTGGCTTCGATGCGTTCCTTGCGGGGCGGGTACTGCCACTGGTCGATGCCTCGTCCGTTGAGCCACGTGGCGGCGTGTTCCCACAGGTCGATGACCGTGCGCAGGTCTGTGCCGACGGCGGGACGGATCGTCATGGCCTCCTCCACCTTGGGCCGACTGCGCTCGTAGGTGATGACGTGCCGGTCGCCGGGCAGGACGTTGAGCACCACGCGGACGGGCTTTCCGTCCTGCGTGAAGCCGGTGCACAGGTGGACCGCGACGGGTGTTCCGGGACCGAGCTGCAGCCGGTCGGCCTCTTCGGGTGTCGGCATGCGGACGTGCAGCTCGTCGAGGGCGCGCACCTGCTCGTGCCCGAGCTCCGTCAGAACGACGTTCGCGCCGCGCGCGATGTCGTCCGGGTTCATGATCTCGCTGTTCTGAACCAGGGAGAGAGGGAAGTGGCTGTCGTTCGTGTTGTACGGGATGCCGTCCACGAAGCGGACGCGCCGCCGGACAACGACCAGCTCGCCCTCGCGCATCTGAAGGCGCTCGCGGACATGCCGCGACGGGGTCTCCACCTTGACCTCGATGTGCTGGCTGGCCTCCCGGCCTTCCTCGGACATCTGGGTCAGGAACTGGTCCATCTCCGGCGACAGTGGACGCTTGCGGAACTCGCCCTGCGGCCGGTACACCATCGGCCGCCGACTGCGGACGAAGTACCCGCGAGGGCGGTCGCTGATGATGAGACCTTCGTTGACCAGGACTTTCAGACCCTGTACGGCGGTCGAGCGGGTGGTGTCCCACTCGGAAGCGATGTCTGCTTCGGTCGGCAGTCGGTCACCCGGGCCCAAGGTCCCGTCGGTGATCTGAGCGCGGAGTTTGTCCGCGATGCGTTGGTAGAGGGCCCGTGCCCTGCCGCTGACTGCCATAGGAGATGTCTACATGCCCGCGAATGACTAGTCAATGTAGGCATCGGGCTTGACCTGGCGTCGCGCACCGTGCATGCTTCATTGCGTCGGGCATTGAGTAGTCAATCTAAGTCGACTACCTGAAGCCCGTTTGACCAGCACTACCGCAGTAGTCGCCACCTCGGTGGCCCCGGAGTTTCAGAGGCAGTTCTAACTCCTCCGGGTCCGTGACTTCTGCGTGCACGTCGCAGCGCAGATGCGCTGTCTGTCAGTCAGGACGCCGGTTCGCTGAGCGTCCTGACGGGCGGAGAGAGCACCCGCGACGCATCCCTGTCACTCCGTACGTGAGGAGTTCCCCATGCCCACAGCACTCCGCGAAGTCGAGACCACCGCTCGCGAGCGGCGCCGCCGGACCCGCACTCGGGCCGTCAGCAGCCTCGATACCCTGTCCGTCTCCAGCCTCAAGCCGCACGAGTACGACCTCCGCCCCACCTGCCTGTCGCTGGTCTGTCCGAGCTGCCGGACCTGGGTTCCGATCCACGTGGCCGCGACCTCGAAGGCGAAGGCGAAGCTGGTTGCGCACCACATGGACAAGGCCGGCACCGAGAACCCGCGACGCTGCCTCGGCAGCCACCGCACGGTCGTCCTGGACGTGAAGGTCGCCCGTTGGGCACAGACCTTGGAGGAAGGGGTCTCCGAGACCAACGGCGTCCGATCGAACCGCGTCACGCGCAAGCCGAAGACCGCGGTCACCCCGGCCGTCGGCCAGCTCGCCGCGCAGAAGCGTGCCGGGATGCCGGAGGACGAGTCGGGCGACGGCCGGCCGTTGTGGCTGCTGCGCGAGATGAAGTGGATCTCGACCGAGCCGTCGGTCCGCGACACCGACACCCGCCGCGCTGAGCAGCCTGCCGGTGACGCGCCGCTGAGTGCGCCGCCGGTCCCGCTCCGGACGCTCCGCCCCGAGCGCCGCGCGAGCTGACCAACCCTCCGTACCGCACCACGGCCCCCGGGAGATCGCTCCCGGGGGCTGCTTCCGCATGCCCTGTTACCCGAGGAGATCCTGATGCGTACCACTCTGACCAGCCTCTACTCCCGCTACTCCGCCCGGCTCGCCGCCGCCGCGGCCGAGCAGCTCGCCGAGATGGCCGCCGACCCGGTACGCGACGCGGACGACGTCACCCAGGACGTGTGGCTGGCCGCCGCGCAGCTGCGGGTGCTGCCCGAGCCGGAGTTCGCGTGGCCGGTCCTCACCAGGCTGCTCGACCAGGCGCTCGGACACCTGGAGACCTCCCGGGGCCGGGAACTCCCCTCCGGGATGGAGCCGTCCGCGGTTCGGGGTCTCTCGCCCGCTCCGCTGGAGCCGCTCCCGTCGGCGGCGGTGTGGGCGTCGACCGCGACGGCGGCCTGAGCTGCTCGGTGACGATCGACCACGGCCGTCCCCACTCCGATCTCCCGGGGTGGGGACGGCCGTGGCTGCTCGTACGGCAGTCGGCTCGAATCCGCAGAACACAAGGAAGAGGAGGAGCGCCGTGCGCTTCATCTACTTGCTCGGCATGGCCACCCCGCTCATCGTGATCGCCGCGCTGCTGGTCCGCTGACCCGTCCGAGTGCCCATCACCCGTTCGCCGTCCAGGAGGAACACGATGACTGACCAGCCCTCTGACCTGCCCACCATGACCGGCCCCGAGGCGTACTCCCGCGCGGTCGAGCACGCCAACCGTGCAGCCGCGTACGCGGAGGGCGGCTCGTCTGCCTCCGCCCAGACCCACGCTGCCGTGGCGCAGGCGTACGCCGCGATCGCCAAGGCCGAGGCCGCCGCCCGCGCCGGTGCTCCCGGCCGGGCCGTGATCCCCGCGGGCGGCTGGGCCGCCCACACCCACCCGGACAGCCACTGACCCGGACGATCGACCACGGCCGCCCCCACCCCGCGACACCGGGTGGGGGCGGCCGGGGCGGCTAGTACGGCAGTCAGAACAAAAAGAGACGGCCCCCGGGGGTAGAGGCCCCG
>NZ_JBHYUG010000113.1:0-4066 GCF_042749375.1 Streptomyces sp. NPDC059477
CAGCAGCCACCCCACCCGAACGCCCGGCCGGGCCGCCGCCCCACAGAGACACCCCGCCCCCCGCACGCCCTCAGCCGATCTCAGCCACCTCAGCCAACAGCCACCGGCACATCCACATACCCCGCCCCGATCTCCGCCAGCCTCTCCCCCGCGTAGGCCGGATCGATCAGGGCCTCGGGCGTGTGCAGGCCCGCCGGTACGGTGTCCCCCCGCAGCCCGAGCAGCCGCTCGACGCCGAGGGCGATGCCGAGCGCGGTCAGCGGGCGCTGCCCTTCGGGGTGGACGAGACGGCGGGTCCTGCGCAACGGCTCACCGCCCGGCCCCACCCCCTCGATGTCGATCCGGATCTCGATGGACGGCCCGGCGCCCCGGCGACGGCCCGCGGACTCCCCGACGGCGAAGGCGAAGCGGACATCGGACGCCCCCGTGGCCAGACCGATGCTCGGCACGTCGAGGATCGGGACACCGCGGCCCGTCAGCACCCTGCCGTCGCTCGTGGCCACCGCCACCTCCGCGTCGGGACCGTCGACCCAGGTGAAGCGGCCGTCCCGGCGTTCCAGCCCGGCCGTGGTGACCGATCCCCAGCGCTCCAGGTCGGCGATACCGGCGGGCCCGCCGGTGTCCGACTCGTCCAGCACCGCGTCGGCCCGCACGGCATCGACCCGCCCGAACTCCCGGGCCAGGTCCAGCACCGCGAGCACCAGCGTGCCCGCACACCAGTGACTGGCCATCAGCACCGGCGCGGCCGTGGCCCGCTGGGCGCTCGCCACGACCTCCGGTCCGATGTCCGTCAGCCCGCTGGAGAGACTGAGGTACGGCACCTTGTGCCGCTGCGCGTACCGCAACCCGTGCAGCTGGTCGTCCCATACGGCGGCCACCACCGCCGAGTACCTCTGACCGTCGGGCAGCCCCAGATCGCTCCGCGCCAGATCGACGGTCACGGCCGTCGCACCGCCGAGTTCCCCGGCCACCCGCCGGGCCCGCCCGGGATCCCGCCCCGCGACGGTCAGCGGCAACCCGGGATGCCAGCGCCGCAGCAGCCGCGCGGCCCCCGCCCCCGCCTGCCCCGAACCCCCCAGGATCAGCACCGACTCCGTAAGCCCCATGAGAAACCCTCCTCCGACCCGAACTCACCCGCACAGCGCAACCTACATTCCGTAACCTACACCATGTAACCTACGTTTTGTAAGATAGACTCCGGATCAGCGCACAGGAACCAGGGACCACCGGACGGAACGGAAGCGAACCCCATGGCCACCACCTCCCCCCGGCCATCCCCCCGGCTGCCCAAGAAGGCCCGGCGGGAGCAGTTGCTCGACACCGCCGTGGCGATCGTGCGCGGCCAGGGCACCGACGGGCTGACGCTGGTCACCCTCGCGGAGGCGGCCGGGGTCAGCAGGCCGATCGTGTACGACCATTTCGGCACCCGGCCCGGCCTGCTGCTCGCCCTCTACCGGCGGCTGGACGAGCGTCACCAGGCGGCCATCGCCCGGGCGTTGCGGGAACCGGCCGCCACCGCGGACACGGTCGCCCGGGTGATCAGCACCGCGTACTTCGCCTGCGCCACCGACATGCCGGAACTCACCGCCGTCTCCGCCGCGCTGAAGGGCAACCCGGAGATGGAGGCCACCCAGCGCGAGCTGCTGGACGGCTACACGGACCTGATGGCCGAGGCCCTCGCCCCGCACTCCGCGCTCCCCCGCGAGGCGCTGCGGCTGCGCTGCGCCGGGCTGCTGGGCGCGGCCGAGTCCCTCGCCGGCGAACTGAACCGGAACCGGGCGACGACCGAGGAGGCCGTCACCGCGCTGACGGAGCTGATCCGGGGCGGCCTGGGGGCGGACGAGTAGCCACTCACCCCCGGCCGGGCACCAGAACGAGCCCCCACGCACCGGTACGGCACATGGGGGCTCGCGGGGGCTTCTCTCCGACCGGGGTGCGGGCAAACGCCCTTGAGGAGCGCGGGGAACTGCGCGACCAGCCCCCACGACCCGCACGAACCACCCGGCGAAACCAGGACGGCGCCTAGTACACGCTCACCCCGTACGCGCTGAGCGCCTCCGTCACCGGCTGGAAGAACGTCGTCCCGCCGGACGTGCAGTTCCCGCTGCCGCCGGAGGTCAGACCGTAGGCCGTGCCGTTGCTGCCGTACAGCGGACCACCGGAGTCACCGGGCTCGGCGCACACGTTGGTCTGGATCATCCCGTACACGACATCGCCGCCACCGTAGTTGACGGTCGCGTTGAGGGCGGTGACCGTGCCGGTGTGGGTGCCGGTGGTGGAACCGTCACGGATGACCGAGGTGCCCACGGTGGGCGTCGCGGCGCGGGTGATGTCCACGCCGTTCGCGGTACCGGGCCGGGCGACGGTCCCGGAGTACTGCACGATGCCGTAGTCGTTCACCGGGAAGCTGGAGCCGGTGGTCGACCCGATGACCGTGGTCCGGGCGGAGTTGGAGTACCAGGTGCCCGCGCCGTCGGTGCAGTGGCCGGCGGTCACGAAGAACTGGGTGCCGCTGCTGTTCTGCACGTTGAACCCGAGTGAACAGCGCCAGCTGGTCGCGTAGATGGCGTCGCCACCCTGGATCAGCTTGCTGAACGTGCCCGGCGTGCGCTTGATGGTGAGCGCGTCGGCGTTGGCGCCGGCCTGCTCCTTGATCTGGTCGATCTCCGCCTGCGAGACGGTCGAGTCGACCGTGAGCAGCACACGGTTGGTCTTGCTGTCGACGGCCCAGGCGGTGCCCGGGACATCGGCCTGGAGCACCGAGTCGCCGGCGCTCTTGAGCTGGTTGGCACTGAACGTGGTGACGTCCGACGCGCTCGCGCTGGGGATCGCGATCGCAGCCGCGGCCACGAGTCCGGTGGAAACGGCGATCAGCCGGGTCCGTCTCGTGATACCGGTGGTGGGGGTGGTGCGCTTGATCCTCACTTGTCGTTCCTCCACAGGGGAAGTCGGGGGCCCTCTCGTGGGGTCGGGGCCCGTGAGGCGCAGTCAGGGACGGGAAGGCCGGGATTCCGGTTGCCGTGACCCTGACAATCGCTGAGGGGGAGTATTCGGGGGCGCGGCCGATCGGCGCAAGGGTGCCTTTCGGCCGCACACCTCCGAACCCTCCGTGCACAACACCCGTTAACGGTGGATTTGCCAGGGCCCCGGAGGGCACCCGGCCCGCTACTCGGCCACGCCCGGTTCCCCCGTCACCGTCACTTCCCCGCCACGCCCGGCTCCCCCGTCACCATCAGTCCCCCGCCACGCCCCGCCCCCTCGTCACCCGCCCACTCGCCCTCGGCTCCCCATCGCCTTCGGTTCCCCATCACCCTCCGCTCCCCGCCACCTCCCGTTCCTCCGCCACCTTCCGCTCGCCCGCCGCGATCGCCACGTCCAGCCGGTTCCCCGGCGGCGGGAAGGGGCAGATGAAGTGATCGGCGAAGGCGCACGGCGGCAGCAGCGCCCGGTTGAAGTCGACCGCGGTCCGCCCCTCGGCGTCCGGCGCGGCGGGCCGCAGGAAGCGGAACCGGTAACTGCCGTTCCCGCTGGTGGTGTCGGCGAACACGGCCCACAGCGAGCCGTCGGACTCCACCGACACCTGCAAGGTCAGCTCCCGCCCGTCCAGTGTGAACGCCAGTTCCCCGCCGAGCCCGAGCCCGCGCTCCCGGCCGTCCACATTGGCGACCCGCACGGTGCGCTGCGCGTCGTACGGGGTGAACCGTCCCGGCACCGACCAGCGCTGCTCATAGGGGGTGGCCTCGATGCCCGCGAAGCGGCTCCGGGTCTCGGCGGCGGGGTCGAAGTCACGTACCGCCCAGCTCCCCTCGCGCTCCAGCACCACCAGTCTGCGCTCGCCGTGCGCCACCCGGGCGGCGCCCGCCGGACCCGGGTCGGCGGTCAGCCGGACCCGCCCGCTCCACGGCTCACCGTCCAGGGTCAGCCCGTCGGCCGGCCCGGCGGTGAGCACGACGGCGTCACCGTCGGGGGGGGGGGCCGCGGCCGGGGGGGGGGGGGTGGGGTGCGCGGGTTGGTGTGGGGTCCCCGAGGGCGCGGGGGGGGGGGGGGCCGCGGGGGTGTTTTTGGG
>NZ_JBHYUG010000113.1:4076-26554 GCF_042749375.1 Streptomyces sp. NPDC059477
GCCCCCGGCCCCCCCGGCGAGGCCCCGCCGGCCGCCGGGCGCGGGGGTCCCCACGACGGCGTCACCGTCGGCCGTCCACACCCCGGGAGTGGCCGGAATTCGACCTTCCGGATAGTCCTCCAGCCAGTGGGTGCCGGTCAGCGCGAGCGGCCCGTAGGGCGCCGAGACCGTCTCCACCCGCCCTTCGTGCCACTGCTTCCACGCGTCGGTTACGTCCGTCATGTGCCTAACCCTTCCCTACCGGGGCGATCCGCCCCAGGTGGGAGCGCAGTGTCGCTCCCCCGTATTCCGTACGGAACGTGCCGCGCCTCTGGAGCAACGGCACCACCCGGTCCACGAACTCGTCGAACGCGTCGAGCCCGTCCGGGACACCTCGCGGCGCGAGCAGCAGCCCGTCGGCGCCCCCGCCCGGTTCGAGCGCGCCGAGAATCCGGCCGGTGACCTCCTCGGGCGGCCCGTCGACCGCCACCGGTCCCAGCAGCCGCAGATCGGCGGACTCCCACCCCGGCTCCCCCCGGCGCACGACGACCGGCCACCCGCCGACCCCGGCAGCACCGGACGCCTCGAACCGCCCCTGCGCCGGACCGGCCCATCCGGCCCGTCCCCCGCTCAGCCGGTCCAGCTCCGCCACCCGGCGCGCGAGTTCCCGCCCGCCGCGCACCCCGGCGACCAGCCCGATCCGTTCGGTGACGGCGGCGAGCGCGCTCAGCACGGTCACCGGATCGGCACCCGTGCCGTCACCACCGCCGCCCGCACCGCCCTCCACACCGTCACCACCACCGTCACCGTCACCGTCCACGAGGACGAAGTCGAGCAGCCCCCGTTCGGCGGCCCGCGCCAGCCGCTCGACCGCCGGATACCTGATCCCCGGCGCGTCGACGGGAAGCCGCACTCCCAGCCGCACCCCCGGCACCTGCCGCAGCCCCGGCCCCGCCTCCCCCCGTGGCCGGCGCCCGGTCATGCCGCCCCCTCCGTCACCGCGTAGGGACGGCGGGGCGCCACCCCCAGATGCTCCCGGAGCGTGCTGCCCGGATAGAAGGTGCGGAACAGCCCCCGGTGCTGGAGCAGCCCCACCGTGCCGTTGACCAGCCGCTCCAGATCCCGGCGCGGTTCGACCGGGGTGAGGTGGAAGCCGTCGACGGTCCCCGCGGAGTGCCAGGCGGCGATGAGTTCGGCCAGATCGACGGGCCCGCCCCGGTACAGCGGTCCGGCCGGGGTGAAACGCGGCCCGCCGCCGCCATGGCCGCGCTCGGCGGCCCGTTCCCCGTCGCCCAGATCGACCAGCAGAGCGGCCAGCACCCGGACGCCGTCCGGGTCACGCCCGGCCGCGGCGGCCTCCCGGCGCACCTCGGCGCGGGCGCCCGCCGCCTGCTCGGGGCTCCCGACGCTCACCAGCACCACATCGGCCCACTGCCCGGCCCGTACGGCCGCCGCGTCGGCGACCCGCACCACGTCCCCGGCCGTCCCCGGTCCCTCGGTGCGGGCCCCGGCCCGGCCGCCGCTGATCCAGTCGAGCGCGCCGAGAGCCGCCGCGGCAGCCGGTCCGGCGGCGCGCGCGACCAGCCCGATCCTGCTGGTGACGGGGGCCGCGTAGGCCAGCACGCCCGGCGCGTCGACCGTGCCCCGCTGGTCGTCGAGCGTCACGAAGTCCAGCCCACCGCGCTCGGCCAGCCGGATCAGCTCGACATGACCGGCGGCGCCGGACGCCGACCGCTGGTCGACGGCGGCGGCGAGATGCGGCAGCCCGCGGCCGTACGAGGAGGTCATCGCAGTAAGCCCTTCGGTGAGTTCGACGGACGGGACGGCAACCAGGACGGCCAGGACGGCACCCGGGACCGAGACCAGGACAGCGACCGGGACGGCCACCGGGAAGCCAGCGGCCGGTACACCTGACCCATCACGCGGCGGCCCGTTCACCCAGGGACCGCAGAAACAGCAGCAGCGCTCTCGCGGTGGCGTCGTTCTGCCGGAACGCCGGGCCCCCGGTACGGGGCCGGGTGAACGCCCCGGCGCCCCGCCCGTCGGTGTGCGGCCCGAGCGCGAACCGGCGTGGATGCGGCCGGCCGGCCCGGTCCAGCACCCGCCCGTCGGCCGGGTCCACCGCCAGCAGCCCGTCCGGGGTCGCGGCGGCACCGTCGGCGTGCAGTTCACGCAGCAGGGAGTCACGGGCCCGCTCGACCGTGGGCTGCGGCAGCCGCGCCTCGACCAGCGCCCGTGTCGTCACGCTCCACCCGGGCACGCTCGGACTGGACGCCCGGAAGACCCCGTCCTCGGCGGCCACCGCCATGTCGGCGCCGACGAACCGCACCACCCCGGCCCGGGACAGCGCCCGCAACTGCCGCAGCCGGGGACCGGGCGGCCCGGACGCCAGATAGCTGAAGAACCCGTGCCACCAAGGCCCGATGTCCCCGAGCCGCACCAACTGCCCGTACACCGACAGCAGACCGAGGAACACCGCCAGGTCGGGGCTGTGCGCCGGATCATGACGCCGGATCAGATCCCGCTCGACATACTCCCGCAGCCCCTGCTGCGCCGCCTCGTGCGAGGCGTACCGCACCCCGGTCAGCGGCCGGTCCAGTACGGCGAGGTCGAGCCGGTCGGCCGGGTCGGGCACGGCCGCCTCCGCCAGCGCGGCCCGCTCGCCGGCGTCCCCGGCCGCGTACTTCTCCTCGAAGTCGGTCCAGTCCATGACGGTCCGCCCGGGATGCGCCGAGAACAGCCGGTGGTAGTGCGCGAACCCCAGTTCCTTCGCCACCAGCGGCCACACGTCCCGCCGGAAGTCGAAGCCGTCCGGCCGCGCGAGCAGCGCGTCGACCTCGGCGGGCCCGAGAAACCTGGGCAGCGGCGGACGCTCCCCGTCGAAGTCGTAGCCGATCTTCGAGTGGTACGGCACTCCGCGCCGCGATCCGACATACAGCACCGGCTCCCGCCCCGAGGGGACATAGGTGACCTGCCCGTCCCCCGCACCCTCCTCGTCGCCTTCGTAGCGTCCGCCGCGTCCCTCGGTGAGCAGCACCATCAGATCGACGAAGGCCAGCCCGAAGCCGCGCACCAGCACCGGCTCCCCGGGCGCGAGCGCGCCGAGGTCGCTGTCGGCGGTGAACTCCGGCGGCAGATGGACCAGACCGTGCTCCTTCGCGTACGACACCAGCGCGCGCTGTTCGTCGTCGAGTTCGGCGTCGAGATGGCCGAGGGTGAGCAGCACCAGGTCGGCGAGGAGCGGATGCGGCCGGTCCGCGAGCCACACCTGCTGGCGTCCCTCGCGCGGCCCGCTGACCCGCACGGCCCGCCGGGCGTGGTGGTGGACGATGACGCCGGGCGGCAGCGCGGCCACCGCCCGCTCGTGCACCCAGCGCAGATAGGCGCCCTGGAGCCGGCGGTCGGTGAAGGTGCGGCCGTCGATACCGGCCCACTCGTGCAGGGTGGGCCCGGGGCGTACGGGGCCGTCCATGGTCACCGTGTCGTCGGTGAACATGGTGACGTCCTCGGCGTGCGAGTTCATCCACAGCAGCGGTGACTGGGCCTCGCGCCAGACCCGTCCGGCGCCCGGCGGATGCGGGTCCACGAGATGGATGTCGAGGCCCGTACCGGCGTACAGCTCGGAGGCGTTCGCGGCGATCCGCTCGATGACACCGGTGCCCCGCGGCCCGGCACCGACGATCACCAGGGAGGGACGAGGAGGGCTGGAAGACATGCGAAGGCTCCGTGACACGACGACACGTCGAACACGCCGACTCGATGACTCGACGGTCGAACACCGGTGGTGCCTTCACACGGGCGCCGCGCGACATACGAACGGCGGCGCCGCACGGCCGAGCCCCTCAGCAGGGCCGTGATGCGAACGAGAGTACGGGCCCGCTCGCAGGCCGTGTCAAGGTTGTCCGAACTGTGAGCCACGGCCGGGGGTCGGTTGACGGGGAACCGGATGCCTGTTCCACTTGGCGCATGTATCCACAGCAGTGGCTGGTCACCCGCTCCCACATCGACTTCGGTCGCGTGTGGTCCTGTTGTTGTTGAGCTGACCCCACTGCCCCGCGTCCGCCGGTGAGCGGACGCCCAGCGTCTCCCGTCATCCGGCCGTGCGGTCTCCCGTGGGCCGGCCATGCCGGGACGCGCAGCCCTTCGCCTTCACACGCGCCCCCTCCCCTCGCGTCAGCACACCGTGCGCCGGTCCGGCTCAGCAGTCGCAGCCGCACCCGTCACAGCAGCATCCGTCACAGCAACTTCCGCAGTCGCAGCAGTTTCCGCAGTCCCCACAGTCACAGCCGGTCTGCTTGCGCTCGCCGGTCCAGGGGTCGTCGTACTCGCCGCAGCACAACTGGCAGGTGCAGGCCAGGCCGAGGAAGACCGCGCAGCCCGGGATCAGTCCGCGTCGGCGCTGCGGGGGCTCCGGCGGCTGGGGGGCACCGGGTCCACCGGGTCCACCGGGCGGCGCGTAGGGTCCGGCGCCCTGTGCGCCCGAAATATCTGAAATGTTCCGCATGCTGTCAGCGCCATGGGTGCCATAGGCGCCATGCGCGCCGTGCGTCGCGCAGCCCGTGGCGCCGAAGGCCCGGTCCACCGAGGCGGGCAGTTCGTGCACGAGCAGCCGGTGTGCGAGCCGACCCTCGGTGAACTCCACCTCGCGCAGCGCGAGCCGGATGCCGTGCACGGCGTCGTCGGCGAGCCGCCGGGCCTCGGTGAGCGGCGTCCCGGTGGCGGTCAGCGGGTTCCAGGCACCGCGCGCGGCGTCCTCCTCGCGGTCCTCGACGGCGTCCAGCAGATGCGCCAGCCGCCCGAAGAGCCGCCCGGCCTCGGCGAGCGGCGCCGCGTTGCCCGGCCGTCCGGCGAGGACGGCGGTGTGCGCGAAGGCGGCGGCGGTGGCCGACTCGGTGGGCTCGGTCACCGTGAGCAGCGCGGTGCCGAGTCCGGCGAGCGCCTCGATCGCCAGTTGCCGGTCGACGGCGGCGACCAGCACCCCGGTGTCGAAGCCGACGGCCAGGCCACCCCGGGTCCCGGCCTTCCCCCAGCTGTCGGCGACCCGCCGCGCGGCGAGCGCCACCGGACGCCGGGCCAGCAGCCCGTCCCCGTCGGCGACATGGTCACGCACCTTGGCGGAGGCCAGCACCAGCGACACGGCCGCCGCGAGCCGGGCACCCTCGCCCCGCGCGACGGAGGCGGTGCGCATCCCGCGCAACGGACACGGTCCGGCCGTACGCCGCCAGGCGCCCGTCTCCCGGGCGCCGCCGTCGAGCTGAGCCTCCGTCAGGACCGAGACCAGCAATCCATCGTAATTCGTGACGATCCGGGCGAACTGCCCGTGGTCCTTGCGCAGGGCGAGACACAGCCCGCACAGATGCGCCATCCATTGCGTCTTGAGCCGTTCCCCGAGCCGATGACGGCAGGGCCGGACAATGCCGAACATGACGATCCCCCCGTGACGCACACGCCTTTGACGCCCTGTCGAACAGGCGTCCCCGCGCCGCATGATATCGGCCACTCAGGACGCGGCACCGGCCGTCTCGTTCACCCGTACGACCCCACCCCTCACCCAAACGCCGTGAAGAATCATATTTCACTCACAGTCAGCAGCCATGACCACGTGGACCCTTGGGAAGCCTTGGGGCACACGGGCTCTCGACGGATCGGCTGTGCACCAGTAGCGTCACAAACCCCCCGCGCGGCGTCTATCCACTTGGCGCGTCATACGCATCATGGATGACCATAGAGATGCGGAACGCAAGAAAGCCCGCAGTGAGAGGAGGCGTCCATGGGATCGGTGCGCAAGGCGAGTGCGTGGCTCGGCCTCGTCGACGACAACGAAGACGAGCGCTACTACGACGACGAGACTTACGAGAGCAACGAGTCCGGGGACGGCTGGGTCACGGACCCGCGTGTGAAGGTGGCCACGGACTCGGCCCAGGACAAGGGCCGCCGGATCGGCACGGTCACCCCGGACAGCTTCCGGGACGCCCGCGCGATCGGCGAGCTGTTCCGGGACGGCGTCCCGGTCATCATGAACCTGACGGCGATGGACGCGGGCGACGCCAAGCGCGTGGTCGACTTCGCGGCGGGCCTGATCTTCGGGCTGCGCGGCTCCATCGAGCGGGTGTCGACCCGGGTGTTCCTGCTGACCCCGGCCGACACCGAGATCATCAGCGGTGAGCCGGCCGCGCGCCGCACGGACGGCTTCTTCAACCAGAGCTGAGGCAGGGCCGCTCACCCGGCCCTGCCCGCCCGCTCCTCCTGTTCCCCGCTCCCCTTCTTGTTTCCCCTCGCCCCCTCGTCGCTTTCCGCTCAGCGGAAGGCGTCCAGCCCGGTGAGCGCCTTGCCCAGCACGAGCTGGTGCATCTCGACCGTGCCCTCGTAGGTGAGCACGGACTCCAGATTGGTCGCGTGCCGCATCACCGGGTACTCCAGCGAGATCCCGTTGGCGCCGAGGATCGTCCGCGCGGTACGGCAGATCTCGATCGCCTCGCGCACATTGTTCAGCTTGCCGAAGCTGACCTGCTCCGGACGCAGCCGTCCGGCGTCCATCCGCCGCCCCAGATGGTGGGCGAGCAGAATCCCCTTGTGCAGTTCGACCGCCATGTCGGCGAGCTTGGCCTGGGTGAGCTGGAACCCGCCGATGGGCCGCCCGAACTGCTCGCGCGACTTGGCGTAGTCGACGGCGGTCTCGAAGCTGCTGCGCGCCGCCCCCATCGCGCCCCACACGATCCCGTACCGCGCGTGCGACAGGCAGCTCAGTGGCCCGCGCAGCCCGGTCACCTCCGGGAGCACGGCATCGGCGGGCAGCCGTACGTCGTCCAGCACCAGTTCGCTGGTCACGCTGGCCCGCAGCGACCACTTGTGCTTGATCTCCGGGGCGGAGAATCCGGGCGAGTCGGTGGGCACGGCGAAGCCGCGGATGCCGTCCTCGGTCTGCGCCCATACGACGGCGACCCCGGCGACGGACCCATTGGTGATCCACATCTTGCGCCCGTTGAGCACCCAGTCGGACCCGTCCCGCTTGGCGTACGTGCGCATGGACCCGGGGTCGGAGCCATGGTCGGGCTCGGTCAGCCCGAAGCAGCCGATGACCTCACCGGTGGCCATCCGCGGCAGCCACCGCTCACGCTGGGCCTCGCTGCCGAAGCGGTGGATGGCGTACATGGCCAGCGAGCCCTGCACGGACACCAGCGAGCGGATGCCCGAGTCGCCCGCCTCCAGTTCCAGACAGGCGAGCCCGTACTGCACCGCGCTGGCCCCGGCGCACCCGTACCCCTCAAGGGACATCCCGAGCGCGCCGAGCGACCCCAGCTCCCGGGCCAGCTCCCGGACGACGGGCAGCTCGCCCGTCTCGTACCACCCGGCGACGTGGGGCGTCACCCGTTCGGCCACCCAGCGCCGGACGGTGTCCCGCACGGCCAGATCCTCGGGTTCGAGCAGATCGTCGATGCCGAGGGGGTCGTGGGGGTCGAAGGACGGGCGCTTGGCAGCAGGGGACGGAGAGGAGGGTGCGGACGGGGAGGGGGAGGGGGAGGGGGACGGGGACTTCGCGGACATGCGGGACCTCCAGACGCCGAAAACTAGCACTGCTAGTAAAACATGCGGCCGACGGTACGTCGCGGTCCCCGCCAGGTCCAGAGATACGCCAGTCCGGAGACACGTCAGGTCGGGAGATGTACGTCTCGCGCTCGGGTCAGCGGGTCGATGGGTCGGTGGTTCAGCGGGTCGGTGGTTCAGCGGGTCAGCGATTCAGGAGCCGGTCCCGGGGCTGCGCCCGGCCGACCTCCCGGGGTGCCGGGACCTCCACCACACCGGCCTCGCACTGCATGATGCGGGGCAGCCGCAGCGCCATCACCGCCCCCAGCAGCAACAGCCCCGCGCTGACCAGCAGCGTCACATGCAGTCCGTGCACGAAGGAGTCCCGTGCCGCCCGGCGCAGGGCGGCCCCGGCCGACCCGCCGAGCCGCCCGGCCACCTCGTACGCCTCGCCCAGTGAATGCCCCGCCGACGCCGACGCCGAGGACGGCACCCCGGGCACGGACTTCAGCCCCGGGGCGTAGGCGGCGTTCATCACGCTGCCGAGCAGCGCGATGCCCAGCCCGGCACCGAGCTGGTAGGAGGTCTCGCCGATCGCCGCCGCGCCGCCCGCCTGTTCCTGCGGCGCCTCGGCGAGCATCGACTCGTACGCCCCGAACAGGGTGGTCTCCAGCCCGAACCCGAGCAGTACGAACCCGGCCAGCAGCAGCGGCGCGTTGTCATGCCGGCCCATCCCGGTCAGCAGCACCACCGCGAACGCGGTGAGACAGAACCCGGCGCACACCATCCGGCGCGGCCCGAACCGGCGCAGCAGCCGCGCCCCGTACAGGCCGGCGGCCATCGCGGCGATGGTCAGCGGCAGCAGCCGCAGCCCGGTCTCCAGCGGGGAGAGCTTCAGCACGAGCTGGAGATACTGCGCCGCGATCAGCTCCAGGCCGACCAGGGCGAGCATCGCCAGCACGATGCACACCACGGAGGTGCTGAACGCCGGGCGGGAGAACATCCGCAGGTCCACCAGGGGATGCTTGCGCCGCCGCTGCCGCCGTACGAAGAGGACGAGCGAGGCGGCGCCCAGGACGAGCGGCGCCAGGGTGAGCACGCTGTCCATCTGGTCGCCTGCGCCGAGCCGCTTGACCCCGAGCACCACGCCGAACAGCCCGGCCGCCGCCATCAGCGCGCCGACCACGTCCCAGGGGCCGTCGCACCCGCCCCGCGACTCCGGCAGCAGCAGCCGTCCCACCGGGAGGCTGACCAGCATCAGCGGAATGTTGACGAGGAAGACCGAGCCCCACCAGAAGTGCTCCAGCAGAAAGCCGCCGAGCAGCGGTCCGACGGCCGCGCCGACCGCGGCGACCGCGCTCCAGATACCGATGGCGACCGCGCGTTCGCGCCGGTCGGGGAAGACCTGCCGCAGGATCGAGAGCGTCGCGGGCATGATCATCGCGCCGCCGACGCCGAGCAGCGCCCGCGCCAGGATCAGCACCTGGCCGCTGTCGGCGAGCGCGGCGAGCGCGGAGGCGACGCCGAACAGGGCGTACCCGAGGAGCAGGATCCGTCTGCGGCCGACCCGGTCGCCGAGCGTGCCGAACAGGATCAGCAGCGCGGCGCAGACGAGGGGGTAGACGTCGACGATCCAGAGCAGCTCTATCGCGCTGGGCCCGAGGTCCTCGGTGACGGCCGGCACCGCGACATGCAGCACGGTGGCGTCGACCGCGACCAGCAGCAGGCTGGTGCAGAGGACCACGAGGACGACCCAGCGGTTGGCACCGGCCCCGGCCGCCCGACGGCGCAACGCGGCGGCCGTGGTCGTCCCGGACATGTACGTACCTCCCAGATGTTCCCTCGCCGCCGGGGGAATCGCGGGGGTCGACCGGGATCGATGTGGTCGACCGGGGTCGACGGGGATCGACGGGGATGGGGACTCCCCCGTGACCCGGCCGGAGAGGAGCGGTGGTCTCCGGCCCGCGCGACGGACGGCGAGTGACACGTCAGCGTACGCGACGCCCTCCGGGTGCCACGTGTCGGACCTCACCCCACCTCACTCCACCCGTGTGGCGTACACCACGTCACCGAACGGCCCCCCGCACCCGCACCACGCACCCCCGCACCGACGCGAGGGACCTCCAGGGCGCCGCGCCCCACCGCTCCCTACGCGCACGCCCCGCCTCCCCGAGCGAACCCACCGGGCCTCCTCAGGCGCCGCTCCCCACTTCCCCCAGCGCGCCCGCCGAGCTTCCCCGCACAGGCCTACCGGGCTTCCCCAGGCTCCGCTCCCCACGTCCCCATACGTACGCGCCGGGCCTCCCCAAACGCCGCGCCCCACCGCTCCCTGCGTACCCGCGGGGCCCCTTGCGAGCCCGCCAGACTTCCCCATGCGTGCGCGCCGGGCCTCCCCAGGCGCCTGCGCCAGGCTTCCCGCAGGTACGCGAACGGCAGCTCTCGCCCGGCCGCCGCCGGGGGGTGCTCCCCGCACGTACGGGGACGGCAGGTCTCGGCGACGGTGACCGTCCTAGCCGGACAGCTGGGCTCCCCCGCTCCCCCGCTCATACGCTCATACGCGACCGACCTCCCCACGCGCCCACCCCCCGCTACCCCCTCCGTACACCGACAGCCTCCGCTCACGCCCACTCCCCCCTACCTCGCCGCACCCGCACGGCCTCCCCGCGCGCCCGCCCCGCCCTCTCGCCTCCCCGCTCCCCCGCCCGGTTCGGGGGACCGCCGATAATCGAGTCCGTGACCGATCTTGAAACGCGCGTGGCAGCCCCCTCACGGCTGCGCCGGGCGGCCCCGACCCTTCTCGGGTACGCGGCCGTCCGCGTCCTGGGGCTGCTCGTGCTGGCCGGGTGGAGCGCGGCGCGCGGGACGAGCGCGCACACCTTGCTGACCGCCCGCTGGGACGCGCTCTGGTACACACGGGTGGCCGAACTGGGCTACGGCTACGAGGTCCGGCTGGCCAACGGCGACATTCACTCCAACCTCGCCTTCTTCCCGCTGCTGCCATGGCTGGAGCGGCTGCTGCACACGGTCACCCCCCTCTCGTACGCGGACGCGGGTCTCACGGTGAGCCTGGCGGCCTCGCTCGCGGCGGCCTGGGGGATCTTCGCCGTCGCGGACCAGTTGTACGGGCGGCGGGCCGGGGTGTGCGCGGTGCTGCTGTGGGCGGTGCTGCCGGTCGGGATCGTGCAGTCCATGGCGTACAGCGAGTCGCTGTTCACCGCCCTGGCCGCCTGGTCGCTGTACGCGCTGCTGACCGGCCGCTGGCTCACCGCGGGCACCCTGGCCCTGCTGGCGGGGCTGACCCGGCCGGTCGGGATCGCCGTGGTCGCGGCGGTGTGGGCGACGGCGATCCTGTTCCTGGTCCGGGAGCACCGGGCCGGGCGCCCGCCCACCGCGCGGCCCCTGCTCGGCATGCTGCTCGCGCCGCTGGGCGCCGGAGGCTACGTGCTGTGGGTGGGCCACCGCACCGGCGACGGCCCGCTCGGCTACCTCGACGTCCAGGCGGGCTGGCGCAACGGCTTCGACGGCGGCTACGCCTTCGCCCGCTTCATCGCCGAGATGTTCACCCCCTTCACCCCGTTCCCGCCGTTCCCTTCGGCCCTGGCCGGCCTCGCCCTGATCGCCGGTGTCGCCCTGGTGATCTGGCTGTACATCACCTGCGTACGGCAGCGTCAGCCGCTGCCGCTGCTGGTGTACGCGGGGATCGTCACCGCCCTGGCCCTGTGCGCGTCGAGCTACTTCGGTTCCAAGCCCCGGCTGCTGATGCCCGCGTTCCCGCTGCTGCTGCCGCTCGCCCGCGCCCTGGCCGGGACGCGCACCGCCAGGGCGGCGGGGACGCTGGGCGCGGTCGCGGTGGTGGCGGCGGTGTACGGGGCGTTCTGGCTGAACGGCTCGGGACCGCCGTGACCCTCCCCCGCACCGCCCCCCGCTCCGGCCGGGCAACCCGATCGGGTGAGCGCGGGGGAAATTCCTCACCATGGTTCGGTGAACGAATTCATAATCCAAGTAAAACGCCACACCGGGAATGGCCAATGGAATTGAAGGTGACGGCGGCTCAGGGATTGTTGATTCCTCGGGAATTCACCTGCGGCACGGGCAATCCCACATCACATGGTCATCACAAAGGCGCAGTCCGTACGGGATTCACACCTCACTCCCTGTAACGTCGATTGTGTGCGTACCGAATCAAAGCCGACCCGGCTGGACCGGGCCTTCGCCCGACTGGACCGTGAACCGGCGCGGCCCAGCCTCGACGTGCCCCGGATGACGCGGCACCGGGTGGTGCTCTTCGGCGCGACGCTCACCTTCTACATCACGATCGTCCTGGCGGTCGTGACCACCTCATGGCTGGTCCGCTTCGACTGGCAGGCCATGCTGTTCCGGCCGTACCAGCAGTGGCCGGAGGTGCACGCGTTCCTGGACTACTGGGTGGTCCTCGGCCAGCGCGGACCGACCGCCGTGATGGTCTCCGCCTGGCTCGGCTGGCGCTGCTGGCGGCAGCACACCGTGCGCCCGCTGCTGGCCTTCGGCACGGCGCTGCTGCTGCTCAACATCACGGTCGGCGCCGTGAAGTACGGCCTGGGCCGCTCGGGTCCGCATTACGCGACCGAGATCGGCTCCAACGAGATGTGGCACTGGTTCCAGGCCGGAAGCGACATATTTCCCTCGGGACACACCGCGAACGCGGTGGTGACCTGGGGCATCCTCGCCTATCTGGCGTCCACCCCGGCCGCCCGCCGCTACCTGTCCGCCCTCTCGGCCATCATGTCCCTCTCCGTGGGCCTGACCACCGTCTATCTGGGCACCCACTGGCTGAGCGATGTCCTGCTGGGCTGGGCCGCCGGACTGCTGGTGCTGCTGGCGCTGCCATGGATGGAGCCGCTGATCGGCCAGGCCGAGGCATTGCTGTTCAGCCTCAAGGACCGCTGGTACGGCCGCCGCGGCGCCCCGGTCCCGGCCAGCGCCCTGCCGACCACGCCGGTGGCCATCCCGTCCACCGTCCTCCAGCCCCACCCGGTCGCCGGGACCGCACCGGCCGAAGCCCCGGTCACCGCCCCCGTCGCCACCCTCGCGGATGTCCCGGTCAGCTCCCTCACCGGCCCCACCACCAGTACCGTCGGCCCTACCACATCTCCCGTCGGTCCCACCGGCCCCACCGCCGCCCCCGTCGGCGCCTCCGCCGGTCCCCCCGTCAGCGACGAAGCGCCCGTGGCCTGTGAGCCGGTCTCCGCCCCGCGTGGTGCCACCACCCGCACCCCGGTCCATCTGACCCCCGGCCCGCACTCGGTCCGCTCCGAGCGCACCCCGGTCACCCCGGTAGGCAGCCGCCGCCCACCGCACCCCGACCGCGCCGCCCGCGGCGCGGCCCCCTCGGGCCGCCCCATCACGGCGAACGGCCCCCGGGACACCTGACCCCAGCGGGACGCCCACCCCCGCCGGACGCCTATCCCTTCCAGGCGCGCGTCACCCGCCCGCCCCTCACCTCGAAGTTCAGCCGTCCCTGGCGGTACTCCATGGTGACGATCGCGCCCGGTGGCAGCGCGCGCACGGTCGTCCAGCCCCGCTCCCGGGCACGCCGTTCGGCGGCGTCGGCGTCGAGGCCGACATAGGTGCCGGTGTTGTCGTCGGGGTCCGCGGGTGGTGTCGGTATACGAGCCATGCGGCCACGCTAGGCGCTCGGCGCCGGACACGGAAGCGGGGGCGGACACCGAGGGTGACCAGTACCTGGCCGGTCACGCTTTTGTCACAGGATCACGACGGACGCTTCCTCGGAACTCCCCCACCCGGAAGACGGCATCCGTGCGCCATCCACGGGCATTCGAACGTAATTCCCGCGTGTCGGCACGACCACCGGAAAAGCCCGGCGGAGAGTTCCGCGAGGGTGGTCCCCGTACCGCATTCCATTCCGTTTCCGGGCGGCGCCCGGGGCGCCGGCGCCCCACAGGCATGGGACGGCCGCCGGCCGGAATCCGCCACCGCGGCCCGGGGCGCGACGGAGCGAAAGGGCGAGCGAGCCATGGGGACGGACACCGTGACTCCGGCGCCACGACCCGTGTGGACGCGGCGCGACAGCCGGGTGGTGGTCGACTGGCTGACCACCACCGACCACAAGAAGATCGGCCATCTCTATCTGATCACGTCGTTCGGGTTCTTCCTGGTCGGCGGGGTGATGGCGCTGCTGATGCGCGCCGAGCTGGCCCGGCCGGGCCTCCAGATCGTGGACAACCAGCAGTTCAACGAGATGTTCACGCTGCACGGCACGATCATGCTGCTGCTGTTCGCCACCCCGAGCTTCGCGGGCTTCGCCAATGAGCTGATGCCGCTCCAGATCGGCGCCCCCGACGTGGCCTTTCCCCGGCTGAACATGTTCGCGTACTGGCTGTTCCTGTTCGGCGGGCTGATCGTGCTCGGCTCGCTGCTGGTGCCGGACGGTCCCGCCGCCTTCGGCTGGTTCGCCTACGCGCCGCTGAACAGCATGGAGCACTCGCCCGGCGTCGGACCCGATCTGTGGATCATGGGCCTGGCGCTGGCCGGGTTCGGCACGATCCTGGGCGCGGTCAACTTCATCACCACGATCCTCGCGATGCGCGCCCCCGGGATGACCATGTTCCGGATGCCGATCTTCACCTGGAACATCCTGTTCACGTCGATCCTGGTGCTGATGGCGTTCCCGGTGCTGGCGGCGGTGCTGCTGATGCTGGAGGCGGACCGGCGGTTCGGCAGCCAGGTCTTCGAGGCGGCCAACGGGGGCGCGCTGCTGTGGCAGCACCTGTTCTGGTTCTTCGGCCATCCCGAGGTGTACATCATCGCGCTGCCGTTCTTCGGGATCATCACGGAGATCATCCCGGTCTTCAGCCGCAAGCCGGTCTTCGGCTACTCGGCGCTGGTCGGCGCCACCATGGCGATCACCGGACTGTCGATCGTGGTGTGGGCGCACCACATGTTCGCGACGGGGGCGGTGCTGCTGCCCTTCTTCTCCTTCATGAGCTTCCTGATCGCGGTGCCGACCGGCGTGAAGTTCTTCAACTGGACCGGCACCATGCTGGGCGGCTCCCTGTCCTTCGAGACGCCGATGCTGTGGGCGACGGGCTTCCTGGCGACGTTCCTGTTCGGCGGCCTGACCGGGGTGATCCTGGCCTCACCGCCGATGGACTTCCATGTCACCGACTCGTACTTCGTGGTCGCGCACTTCCATTACGTCGTCTTCGGCACGGTCGTCTTCGCGATCTTCGGCGGGTTCTACTTCTGGTGGCCCAAGTTCACCGGCCGGATGCTCGACGAACGGCTCGGCAAGATGCACTTCTGGACGCTGTTCACCGGCTTCCACACCACGTTCCTGGTGCAGCACTGGCTGGGCGCGGAGGGCATGCCGCGCCGCTACGCCGACTATCTGGCCGCGGACGGCTTCACCGCCCTGAACATGGTGTCGTCGATCGGCGCGTTCCTGCTCGGCCTGTCGACCCTGCCGTTCCTCTACAACGTCTGGAAGACCACGAAGTACGGCGCGAAGGTCACCGTCGACGACCCCTGGGGCTACGGCCGTTCCCTGGAGTGGGCGACCTCGTGCCCGCCGCCCCGGCACAACTTCACGACGCTGCCCCGGATCCGCTCGGAGTCCCCGGCGTTCGATCTGCACCATCCCCGCTACGCGCGCCGGCCTCCCGTGCCAGCGCCCGGCTCAGCCGGTCCCGCGCCGTCCTGATCGCCCCCGTCAGCTCGTCCGGCTCCAGCACCTCGAACTCCAGGCCCAGCAGCATCACATGGATCACGAGCACATCGAGGCTCGCGGCGCCCGTGCGCAGCAGACACGTCGTGGCGGTCTCGGCCTCCAGCGTCCCGTCGCTCGGTGAGATGTGCCGGGCCGCCTCCGCCAACGGCGCCAGCACCCGGACGACGGCCCGGGCGGCGTAGACGCGTGTGGAGACGCCCTGCGAGACATAGGCGGCCAGGTCGTGGGCGGGAGGCTCGCGGGGCGGGAAGCGGGGGCCGTGCGGCGGCCTCGGGGTGATCCGGTCGGCGCGGAAGGTCCGCCAGCCGGCCCGGTCCAGGTCCCAGGCGACCAGGTACCAGCGCCGCTCGCTGCACACCAGGCGGTGCGGTTCCACGCTGCGGCGGGTGGCGGCGCCCTCGTGGTCCCGGTAGTCGAAGCGCAGCCGCTCCGCGTCCCGGCACAGCCCGGCCAACTCGGTCAGCAGCGCCGGATCCACCGCGTCGGGGCGGGCCGCGCGCAGCATCGGCACGGTGTACGCGTTGAGCGCGCCGACCCGGCGGCGCAGCCGGTGCGGCAGCACCTGTTCCAGCTTGGCGAGCGCCCGTACGGAGGTCTCGCCGATGCCCTCGACGCCCTGTCCGGCGGCGGTGCGCAGCCCCACGGCGACGGCGACCGCCTCGTCGTCGTCCAGCAGCAGCGGCGGCAGTTCGGCGCCGACGCCGAGCTGATAGCCACCGCCGGTGCCGGGGCTGGCGTGCACCGGGTAGCCCAGGGCGCGCAGCCGGTCCACGTCCCGGCGGACCGTACGCGCCGTGACCCCGAGCCGCTCGGCCAGCTCGGCGCCGGACCACTCGCGGTGGGCCTGGAGCAGGGAGAGGAGCCGCAGCAGCCGGGCGGAGGTTTCGAGCATGGCCCGAGTCTGCCAGGGCCCGCGGACCCGCCCGTCCGCGGTGAGCGCCACGGCCGTACGGCCGCGGCACACAGAACCTGGGTCGCGCGGGGCGGCGTCGGCACCTGCTTGGCACCCGAGCCGCAGCGCCCTGCTCCCGGCGCGGGGGCCGGAGCAGGGCGGAAGGGGCTCAGACGTCGAGTCGCTGCCCGGGCACGATCACATCGGGATCGCCGCCGATGACGGCCTGGTTGGCGGCGTGCAGCCGCTGCCAGGTGGTGCCGTGCCGGGCGGCGATGCCGCTCAGCGTGTCGCCCTCGCGGACGGTGTAACCGCCGCGCGAGGAGCCGCTGTCAGGGTCCCCGGAGGACCGGGCAGACTGCTGCGCGGGCGTCCGCTCGGTGCTGGACGTGGCGCCAGACCCACCAGACCCACCAGAGCCGCTGGACCCACCGGAGTCACCGGAGCCGCCGGACCCACCGGAGCCCGAGGTACCGGAGCCGGTCGCGGGAGGGGCCGGGGCGTCCCCGTGAGCACCCGCCTTCACCGAGCAGGTGGGCCACGCGCCCCAGCCCTGCCCGCGCTGCACCTCGGTGGCGACGGCGATCTGCTGCTCCCTGGTCGCCCGGTCGGCGGTCGCCGCGTACGCCGTGCCGCCGTACGCGCGCCAGGTGCCGGCGGAGAACTGGAGCCCGCCGTAGTAGCCGTTCTCGGTGTTGAGGTGCCAGTTGCCGCCGCTCTCGCACTGGGCGATACGGTCCCACACCCCGTCATCCGCGGCCCTGGCACTGCCGGTCGCGGCCAGCAGCCCGAGCGGGGCGAGAAGCGCGGCCCCGGTGAGGACCGCCGTCGTACGGGTCTTACGGACGCTACCGCGGGCGATATCGGCACACTCGGACATGTAGTTCCCTCTCCACGGACCGCACGGGTGACGCGATGACGGACGTGCCTGGGCGGTGCTCGGTGCACCCGGCGGACGAATGTACGGACGGCGGCGAGCCGGAGGCAATGAACCCGCTGTCATGCCAGGCCAGTTGACCGTTACCTCAGGTAGCGGCACTTTTCGGACACCCGTTAAATTCACCGAAGTATGCATATATCAACCCCACCTGGGCGAAACCTGTGAGACACCTCACCGCCACAAATCCGTTGCTCTCCCCTCTACTTGACTGGGAGTGCCCGATTCCGCCCCGGGTGTGACCGAGCGCGTCTGATCGTTCGGTTCTGTTCGCCATCGCGCGTGACTCCCGCCACAGGTCGCCCGTTGTCTCTTCATGAGCCCGGGACCGCCCCGGACCCATCCGGCCGGGAGCCACCCGGCCGCACCCACGCACCGCATCCCGAGGGAGCCACCCGTGCCGCGCATGCTCGACGTCAGCGACGAGGTTCGCGCCGAGATCGGCGACGAAGAAGCCGACCGGCTGCTCGCCGGAGAGAACGCCCCGGGCAGTTACGACTGCACGTCCTGCCGCACCCCGGGCGACTCCGCGCACGAGCGCACCAGCACCGTCCTGTTCATCGGCGACGAAACCGCCGTGCTCGCCTTCGCCCACGCCACCTGCCTGCCCTCGCAGGTCGTCCAGGTGACCGAGGACCAGCTCCAGGGCGCCGTCCGCTCCATCAACGGCGACGCCGGCGACCTGGAGCCCGACAAGGTCGCGCCCGAGCAGGCCGTGCTCGGCGTCACCAGCGGACTCGTGCTGATCGCCGGTGAGCTGCACCCGGCGCTGGTCGTGGAGCCGACCGCGCCGATCGTCCGGCCCGGCTCGACCGGCGTCGGCGACGACTTCCTGCCGCTGCTGATCGAACAGGGCTTCATGCCGGTCACCGAGCTGACCGTGGTGCCGCCGGTGCTGCACGGCTGGTCGGTGCTGCTGGCGGTGGGCCAGCTGCACGCCGTCCTCCAGCCCGGCCCGAACGGCGGCCAGCCGGTCGCCTGGTGGCAGGCGCACCAGCCGCTCCAGGTCACCGAGGGCTGGCGGACGGCGGCGAACAAGCACCAGCAGGTGCTGATGTTCGCGGCGCCGGTGGGCTCCATCGGCCGCCAGCCGCGCGAGGACCTGCTGCGCGACGCGCTCGACAAGGCCGCCGCCAACGGCCAGCTGGTCGCCAGCGCGCTGCCTCTCGCGGGGACCTGACCGTCCGGTCGCCGGGCCGGGGAGCGTGGGTGAGCGCGGCATCGTCGTACCGGCCACGCCCCTCGGGATGTCCGGTGACCGCATCCCTTCCCGGCCCGGGTCGTTTGGACATACGTGCACGCATACGACGTTTCCTCCCGTTCCTCCTATCCGTCGATCCCGGTCGGCCGGACGGCCCAGGACAACCCAGGCGGCCCCTCGGCGACGCCGATCTACGACGCGCTCTACGCCGAGTACGTGAGGAACTTCCGCACCCTGCCGGGCGACCGCAGCGGTGAGGAGAAGCTGGGGTTCACGGCCTTCGGCAACCTGCCGCCGGCGCTCGGGTCGTACACGTCCGGACTCGGGTCGTACGGTCTGGGGAACGGCTCGTTCAGCAGCTCCTACAGCGCGTACAGCGCGGGGGCCAACAGCGCCCGGCAGGGCGGCGGCCAGCCGTCGCAGTGGCAGCGGGTGGGACAGATCGGCCAGCAAGGCCAAGCCGGTCAGATGGGCCAGGTGGGCCAGGTGGGCCAGATGGGCCAGCAGGGGGCGATGCAGCACCTCCCGGCGGTCCTGCCCCCGGGACCACGCCGGGGCATGTGAGACAACGAGAAGGGCGGCCCGCTCGGCGGACCGCCCTTCTTCCTGCTACCGCGACTGCTGCTGCTTCCCGCTGCCGCTACTTCTTCTTGTTGCCGCGCTTCTCACGCACCCGCACCGAGATATGGATCGGCGTCCCCGCGAAGCCGAACTCCTCGCGCAGCCGGCGTTCGATGAAGCGCCGGTAGCCCGCCTCGATGAAGCCGGAGGCGAAGAGCACGAACCGGGGCGGCTTGGTGCCGGCCTGGGTGCCGAAGAGGATGCGGGGCTGCTTGCCGCCGCGCACCGGGTGCGGATGGGCGGAGACCAGCTCGCCGAGGAAGGCGTTGAGGCGGCCGGTGGGGACCCGGGTCTCCCAGCCGGCGAGGGCGGTCTCGATCGCCGGGACCAGCTTCTCCATGTGCCGTCCGGTACGGGCCGAGACATTGACGCGGGGCGCCCAGGCGACCTGGCCCAGCTCGGTCTCGATCTCCCGCTCCAGATAGAAGCGGCGCTCCTCGTCGAGGGTGTCCCACTTGTTGAACGCGAGGACCATCGCCCGCCCGGCCTCGACGGCCATGGTCACGATCCGCTGGTCCTGTACGGAGATGCTCTCGGTGGCGTCGATCAGGACGACCGCGACCTCGGCCTTCTCGACGGCGGCGGCGGTGCGCAGCGAGGCGTAGTAGTCGGCGCCCTGCTGGAGGTGGACGCGCTTGCGGATACCGGCGGTGTCCACGAACTTCCAGATGACGCCGCCGAGTTCGATCAGCTCGTCCACCGGGTCACGGGTGGTGCCCGCGACCTCGTTGACGACGACGCGCTCCTCACCGGCCACCTTGTTGAGCAGCGAGGACTTGCCGACGTTGGGGCGGCCGATCAGGGCGATGCGGCGCGGGCCGCCGACGGCGACGCCGAAGGTCTGCTCGGGTGCGTCCGGCAGCACCTCCAGGACGGCGTCCAGCATGTCGCCGGTGCCGCGGCCGTGCAGGGCGGAGACGGGGTGCGGCTCGCCGAGGCCGAGCGCCCAGAGGTAGGCCGCGTCGGCCTCGCCGCTCTGGCCGTCCACCTTGTTGGCGCACAGCACCACGGGCTTGCCGGCCTTGCGCAGGAGTCGTACGACCGCCTGGTCGGTGTCGGTGGGGCCGACCTTGGCGTCCACGACGAAGACCACGGCGTCGGCGGCGTCGATGGCGTACTCCGCCTGGGCGGCGACGGAGGCGTCGATGCCGAGGACGTCCTGCTCCCAGCCGCCGGTGTCGACCACCTTGAAGCGGCGCCCGGCCCACTCGGCCTCGTAGGTCACCCGGTCGCGGGTGACGCCGGGCTTGTCCTCCACGACGGCCTCGCGCCGTCCGATGATCCGGTTGACCAGGGTCGACTTGCCGACATTGGGGCGGCCGACGACGGCGAGCACCGGCAGCGGGCCGTGGCCGGCCTCCTCGATCGCGCCCTCGACGTCGGCGGCGTCGAAGCCCTCTTCCGCGGCCAGCTCCATGAACTGCGCGTACTCGGCATCGCCAAGCGCTCCGTGGTCGTGCTCGTCGAGCGAGCCCGCGGAGTGGATGTCGTCGTTCATGAAGTCCGTACCTCGTTACTCGTGGTGATCGTGGACCGGCCGTCGCGGTGCGTACCGGATCGGTCCACTACTCAGTGTCGCTCAGCGCCCGGTCAGGCGCCTGGCGTTTTCCAGGTGGGCGGTGAGCTGCTTCTGGATGCGCTCGGTGGCCTCGTCCAGGGCCTTGCGGGTGCGCCGGCCGCTGCCGTCCCCGGCGGCGAAGGGGTCTCCGAACACGACGTCGATCCGGCTGCGCAGCGGTGGCAGCCCCTTGACCAGCCGCCCCCGGCGCCCGGTGCTGCCGAGCACGGCGACCGGGACGATCGGGGCGTTCGCCCGCACGGCGAAGTAGGCGAGCCCGGCGCGCAGGGCGGCGAAGTCGCCCTCGCCGCGTGTCCCCTCGGGGAATATCCCGAGGACACCGCCCTGCTCCAGGACGCCGACGGCCCGGCTGATCGCGGTCCGGTCGGTGCTCTCCCGGTCCACCTTCAGCTGTCCGATGCCGGTCAGGAAGGGGTCCAGGGGGCCGACGAAGGCTTCCTTCTTGATCAGGAAGTGCACCGGCCGGGGCGAGACGCCCAGCACCATCGGCCCGTCGACGTTGTGCGAGTGGTTCACGGCGAGGATCACGGGTCCGGCGGCGGGCACCCGCCAGGCGCCCAGCACACGCGGCCGGAACAGCCCGTACATCAGCGGTACGCCGATCCGGCGCCCGATCTCGGCGTTCCGCGTGGTGGGCACGTCGGTCACTTCGCGGCCCGCTTCTCCTCGACGAGGGTGACGACACACTCGATGACCTGCGCCAGCGTCAGCGCGGTGGTGTCCACCTCGACCGCGTCCGCCGCCTTGGCGAGCGGCGAGGTCTTGCGCCCCGAGTCGGCCGCGTCCCGCCGGACCAGGGCCTCACGGGTGGCGTTCAGGTCCGCGCCCTTCAGCTCACCGCTGCGGCGGGCGGCGCGCGCCTCGGCGGAGGCGGTCAGAAAGACCTTCAGATCGGCGTCCGGCAGCACGGTCGTCCCGATGTCCCGGCCCTCGACGACGATCCCGCCGTCGGCGCCGGAGGCGATGGACCTCTGAAGCTCGGTGATCCGCGCCCGCACCTCGGGCACCGCGCTGACCGCACTGACCTTGGACGTCACGTCCTGCGTCCGGATCGGCCCGGCCACGTCCACGCCGTCGACCTCGATCGTGGGTTCGGCAGGGTCCACCCCGGACACGATGTCCGGCTTCCCGGCCGCCGCGGCGATCGCCGCCGGGTCGTCCACGTCGATCCCGTTGCTCACCATCCACCAGGTGATCGCCCGGTACTGGGCCCCGGTGTCCAGATACCGCAGCCCCAGCTGAGTGGCGACGGCCTTGGACGTGCTCGACTTACCCGTGCCGGAGGGACCGTCGATGGCGACGATCACGGGCTGGGCGGCGCCGTTTTCCACAGCGGGACACCTTCCTGATGCGGTGAGGCGGGATGCGGGGGCGTGCGGGGGCCCCGGACAAGGTTACTGCGTACGGGTCACTCATCCGTCCCACACCAACCGGCTCCGCCGTCCGACCCCGCCTGGGGACGACCGGCTTCCCTCTCCCCCTCACCTGCGGGCGCCGGGCTTCACCCTCCCACGGCCCACGGGCGACCGGCCTCGCACTGCCCCCTGGCCACGAGCGACCGGCTACCCCATCCCGCTACCCGCAAGCGACCGGCTTCCCCTCCTGCCGCCGCCCGGCGACCGGCCTCGTACTGCCCCCTGGCCGCGAGCGACCAACTGCCACCTCCCGCCGCCTTCGGGCGACCGGCCTCCTGCCACTCTCACCTGCGAGCGACCGGTCTCCTGCTATTTCCACCTGCGGGCGACCGGTCTCCTGCTATTTCCACCTGCGAGCGACCGCCTGACCCTGCTTCCGCCTGCGGGCGACCGGCTCCCTCTCCGCCTGCGGGCGAACCGGCTGCCCCCTCCCTCCGCCTGCCGACGACGACCGGCTTTCCCCCCCGCCCCCTGGCCGCAGCCGAAGACGGCGGGTCCGCCCCTTCAGCCCGTCCGGCGATTGAGGACGAGGCCCGTTCGGGGCCGAAGCGGGGGCCCGGGGGCGGCGGCCCCCGGGCGCCCACCCCCCCCCCGGGGGGCCACA
>NZ_JBHYUG010000114.1:0-26432 GCF_042749375.1 Streptomyces sp. NPDC059477
GGGCCAGGAGCCGCGCCCTTTCCGTATGCCCGTATGTCGCCCTACGACGGATTCGCGCCCCGGTGCTCGGCCACGATGCCGAACCGGCGGTGCTCGGGCGCCGCGGAGGCGACCTCGCGCACCGCCGAGACCGAGCCGACCACCTGCTCCTCGGCGGGCTCGCAGAGTTCGCCGTGTTCACCATGGTCAGCGCGGTCGCCGATTCCGTCGAGTTCATCGAGCCGTCGCAGGTCGGCCGCGGAGACCAGGGCGACGAGGGGCTTGCCGTGCCGCGTCACCACCACGCGCTCACCGCCGTAGACCACGCGGTTGATCAGCTCGGCCAGCTCGGCGCGGGCTTGCGTCACTGGAATCTCGTAGGCCATGCCCCCCAGTTTACGGAGCGGTGCTCGCGGACGGCGGGGCAGCGGAACAAGCATCGCCAAGCTAACGTACGTCCTGTACATTTTTTACAGAGAGAGCCCCGCCCCACCGCGAGGAGGCGTCCTTCATGCACCGCCCGTCCGCCCGTCACGTCCTGCCCGAGTTCACCGAGCGCACCGGCTACGGTCACAGGGCGCTGGATCCCTACGCGAAGCTCCTGGAGGAGCGGATCGTCTTTCTGGGCACACCCGTGGACGACATCGCGGCCAACGATGTGATGGCGCAGTTCATGCATCTCGAACACCAGGACCCGGACCGTGACATCTCGCTCTACATCAATTCCCCCGGCGGTGCCTTCAGCGCGATGACCGCGATCTACGACACCATCCAGTACGTGCGCTGCGACGTGGAGACGATCTGTCTGGGGCAGGCCGGTTCCATGGCGGCGGTGCTGCTGGCGGCCGGCACGCCCGGCAAGCGACTGACGCTGCCCGGCGCCCGGATGGTGGTCCGTCAGCCGTCGCTGCCCGAGCCGATCGAGGGACGGACCAGCGATCTGACGATCCAGGCGGCGGAACTGGCGCGGGTGCGCACCCGGCTGGAGGAGATGCTCGTACGGCACACCGGGCGTCCGCGGGACCGGGTGAGCGCGGACATGGAGCGGGATCTGGTGCTCACGGCGCCCGAGGCGCTGGAGTACGGGCTGGTGGACCGGATCATCGGCAGCCGCCGCACGACGGGGACGGGGTGAGCGGGGGATGCTGCCTCCCGAGCACCCGCCGCTGCCCGCGCTGACCCGCGCGGAGGGCGAACTGATCGACCGTTATCTGGACGCGGTCGATCTGCTGGGCCGGATCAATCCGGCGCGGCCCGGCGACACGTATCGCGCGCTGCGGGCCGCGCAGGCGCTGGTGGCGAAGGCGGCCGAGCTGCGTGACGCGCTCGCGCTGATGCACCACCGGGGCGAGTCGGAGATGTCCTCGCCCACGCTCGCGCGGGCGCTGCGCGTGCTGGACGGCGAGCGCCGCACCGCGCGGGTCTCGCTGCCCCCGCGCTCCGACAGTTGAGGCCCCGTCAGGCGCGTGCGCGGATTCGTCCGGCTACTCGGAACGACGGACTCCGGTGTCAAACGGACCAAATGGCTTACGTCCATTCGGCGTATCAGATGGTCATTTTGCCGAACCGGCACGCTCGTCCAACGCGCCCCAGACGGGGCGGAAGGGAGGGCTCCGGTGCTGGTCCAGGGCTCGCGCGCACCTTGACACGCGTTCGCACACCAGGTTGTCCACCCGAACGGATGAGTGGTGAGTAACGCCACAAATCCCCGATTCCATTGGGTTTTTAGGTCACGTGTAGGTGAAGATCCCTGACTGACGACAAGACCCCGCCACCGCGGCGGGGCGGTCCGGGCGGACGCCGAATCCTGCCGCCGCCCGGATGCCCGGTCGACAGGAGTGGATCGGCAGGAGTGGAGGACCCGGGCACGACGGGTCGCCGGAGCGCAGTTCGGCTCCGAGCGGTCCTTGGGGTGAAGCCGCCTTCGGGCGGCCGGGCTACTTCGCCAGCCCGAATCCGACAGGTCATCCTTCACAGGCGGCTGACGAAGGGTTGCGCATGACCGCGCTCAATCGTGTCCCGTCGCTCATGGCACGGGCCGGTACGGCCTCGGCACTGACGCTCGCCGCCGTCGGTGGCTCTGTCATGGTTCCGGGGTTCGCCTCGGAGGCATCGGCCGCCACACACGCGACCAAGGCGCTCCAGGTCGCCGCTTCGAAGAAGGGCTCGCCCTACAAGTGGGGAGCCACCGGCCCCAACCGCTTCGACTGCTCAGGGCTGACGCTGTACGCGTTCAACAAGGCCGGCAAGAAGCTGCCCCGTACGGCCGCCCAGCAGTACAACAAGACCAAACACATCTCGGCCGGCAGCCGCAAGGCCGGTGACCTGGTGTTCTTCCACTTCGGCTCGAACATCTACCACGTCGGCATCTACGCCGGTAAGGGCAAGATCTGGCACTCCCCGAAGACCGGGGACGTGGTCCGCCTCCAGAAGATCTGGACCAAGAGCGTCTGGTACGGCCGTGTGAAGTGACGCCCGCTCCGCGAGGCCGCCTCGATGGCACCGGGCCCCTTCGGGGTGCGCGGTGCCGGGGGCGGCCTGGGCGGGGCGGGCTGATCGAGGGTGCCGGGGTGCCTTGGGGCGGGCCTGGTTGGCTGGGGTGCGCTGACGCCGTGTGGCGGGCCTTGCCGGCTGGGTTCGGTGACGCCGTGGGCGGCCTTGGGTCGGCTGAGGGTGCCGTGATGCCGTGCGGCGGCCTGAGTTGGCTGAGGGTGCCGTGATGCCATGCGGCGGCCCTGGTTGGCTGGGGTGCGGTGACGCCGTGCGGCGGGCCTTGCTGCTGAGGGTGCTGTGGCGCCGGGGGCGGCCCGGCTGAGAGTGCCCGTGGTGCCGGAGGGTGTGGGTCGCGGTGGCGGCGTGGACCTGCCTGCGGCGAGGTGCGTCGGCGGGGCGTGGCTGCCCTGCCGGGGTGTGGCCTCACCAACGGCGTCGGCGGGCCGTGGGTCTGAGGCTGCCTCAGGGGCACGAGGTGCACCTCGTGCCCCTGGACGCCGATCGGGTGTGGCCGCCCGGGCGGTGCAGGGCGACGGCCACGAGGTTCGCTGCCGGATGGCCTGCGGCCACCTCGGCAGGTTCCGGCAGCCGCGACGGCGGCACCGAGTGAAACGACCCCGGCGGGGTGGTGACGGCGTCTCCGACGCGCCGTCAGTGCCCGGGGTCGTTCCCGACCCCGCGCGGGGCGTCGGCGGCCGGCGGCGTGTGACGGCGCCTCACCGAGCCGCCGACGGGCGCGCGGCGACAACGACCCGTGGCCTGGTTGCCGACGTGGGCGGGGGAAATCGCCCGCGCCTGAGCCGCCGACGGGCGTGGGCGACGGCCCCTGGCCGAGCTGCCGACGAGCGCCGGGCACCCCGCCCGTGGCCAAGTTGCCGACGAGCCCCGGGCACCCGCCCGTACCCGAGCCACCGTCAGGCACGGAGACAACCACCCGTGCCCGAGCTGCCGACGCGCAGAGGCACCCGCCCGTGTCGACCTCGCTTGAAAGCAGAAGGCGGCACCACGGCCCGCCCCGTGGGCGCGGACCAGCACCCGGGCGGAACGACCCCGGCCCGGCGCCACGCCGTACGGGCATGACGGGCCCGCTCGGGCCATCAGGGGGCCCGCACCCCGCAGGAACCGTAGACGGCGGAAACCCGTCACGTCGGGTGGCCCTGACGGTCCGTCGACGGACGTCGGGCCAGATGTGACCGGCCCCCGGTACCACCCCAGCGCCGCTCGGCGGGAAGGCGCCCGGGGCCGAGCGCCCCGGCCCCGGCAAGGGCGACGCCCGCGTTCGCCGAGCGCAACGGAAACGCCCCCGATCGCCCGCCAGCCTCAGGCGACACCCGTCCCCTCGGCTCATCCACCCCGCACGGGCCGCGCGCCGCCCAGCGACCCGCCCGTACGGGCTCACCCCACGTCGGGATCGGCCGCGCCCCGCACCGAGGTCTCCCCGGCGGGCAGCGCATGGGCGCTCTCACGGCTCGCCCCGGCCTCTGCGAGGGGTCCCGGGTCGGGGCCACCACTCCAGGCGCTCCCGCCGCTTCCAGACCCCACTGCGCCCCTGCCACCCGCATCCCGATCCGCGCCCCTGCCGACCAGCTCGGCCCCGCCGGGCCTCGCCGATCCCGGCCCCTGCCACTCACATCCCCGTGAGCCCCCACCGCCACCTCCGGCTCCGCCGAAACGTTTCCTGACCGTCCGGCGACCCGATGCCGTCGTCATTCCCCGAGACTCAAACCCCTCGTGGCCCCGGCTGCCCGCGAAACGTTCCCTCCGGTTGGCGTAGTGCCGTGGTGACCGGGCGGGACGGGAAGGGCCAGGGGAGTTCGATGGAGACCGTCTTGCCGCCCTCCGCCGTGGGGCGGACTCTGAGTTTTCCGCCGCATTCGGCGGCCAGCCAGCGGATGATGACCAGACCGCGGCCGTTGTCCTGCTGCACCGCGGCGGGGAGGCGCTTGGGGAAACGGGGGTGACTGTCCGTCACACCGATGCGGAGCAACTCGTCGCGCTCCAGTTTCAGGTCCACCGTGAAGGTGGGTGACTGCCCGAACGTGTGTTGCACGGCGTTGGTGGCGAGTTCGGAGACGATGAGCCGGACGCTGTCCGCGAGGTCGCTGTCCGGTGGCAGCCCCCATTCGGCCAGGGTGTCGACCGCATACCCTCGTGCCCCGGAGACCGAGGCGGGATCGCTCGGCAGAGTGACGGATGCTTCCAGAAGATCTGCCATGGCGACGTCGTCCCTTTCCCACGGGACCGCAGTCCGACACGAAGCGGATGGTTCGAGTACGGTCCCGGACTGGTGCTACATCGCCAGCCTGCCACTAGCGCGGCGCTCTAGGCGGCGATCCACCAAGATATGCATATATCTGTCGCTCAATGCGGTGAACTCTGCGACGGCAGAGCGTATTTGGGCGACCCGGAAGGAGTAAGGAGTACCCCATGCAGCACGGTCCCGTGGTGCGCCGCCGGAAACTCGGCGCAGAACTGCGTTCCCTGCGCACCCGCGTGGGGCTCACCAGCGGCGAGGCGGCCGGTCTGGTCGGCTGGCACCAGTCGAAGGTCAGCCGGATCGAGACCGGCGCCAGCGGGGTGAAACCGGCCGATGTGCGGTTGCTCCTGGACGCGTACGGCGTGCAGGACCCCGACCTGCGGGAACTGCTGGTGGTGCTGGCCGGTTCGGAGGAGAGCGGGCGGCATCACTGGTGGCACGCCTACCGGGGTGTGCTGCCGCCGACGTACCGCGATTTCATCAGTCTGGAGTCACAGGCGACCGCCATGCGCACACTGGAGACATCGGTGATCCCGGGGCTGCTCCAGACCCGGGAGTACGCCCGCGCGGTGACCCGGGCGGCCGTCGAGGGGCAGGACGATCAGCGGCTGGACGCGCTGGTGGAAGTGCGCCTGGCCAGGCAGGACGTACTGCACGGGAGGCCGCCGCTGGAGCTGAACGCCGTACTGGACGAAGCCGTGCTGCGGCGGGAGGTGGGCGGGCCCGGGGTGATGGCGCGGCAGCTCGCGCGGCTCGCGGAGGCGGCGCGACTGCCCCAGGTACGGCTCCAGGTGCTGCCGTTCTCCGCCGGGGCACATGTCGGCGTCACAGGCCCTTTCGTTATTTTCTCATTTTCGCGCACTTCTGATCTGGATGTAGTCGTTCTCGACCACTTGACTAGTAGCCTCTATCTGGAGCGGAAAGAAGACCTAACGGCCTACAGCGAGGCCTTCAACACCCTTCGGAGGCACGCCCTTTCACCCGAGGACTCGTTGGATCGCATCGCCGGTATAGCCGGGATAAGTGACGGCTCATATGGCGCATAAGGAGGCACCATGACCGCACTGCCTCGACACGTACTGTCCAGTGACCGACTGCACGGCGTGCGGTGGCTGCGCAGCAGCTACAGCACCGGCGCGAACAACTGCGTCGAGACGGCCCGGCCGCCCCGCGGCCCCGGGGCCGGACTGCTCGCCGTGCGCGACTCCAAGGATCCGGCCGGACCCGCGCTGCTCTTCTCCCCCGAGAGCTGGGCGGGCTTCACGGCCGCGTTCCGCTGATCACGGCGGCACCAGCACCACCAGCACCACCACCAGCACCACCACCAGCACCACCACCAGCACGTGCTCTACCGCACCTCCGCTCCCGGGCGGCGCCCGGCCGTGGTCCGCCGATTCAGGGCCGCGTCTCGCCGATGACCCGGACGGCGTGCTCCACCTGTTCCCCGGAGAGGTCCGCGCGGGCTGTCAGCCGCAGCCGTGAGACTCCGTCGGGCACGGACGGCGGGCGGAAACAGCCCACGGCCAGCCCGGCGGCACGGCAGTCGGCCGCCCACCGCACGGCCCCCTCCGGGGACGGCGCGCGCACGGACACCACCGCCGCGTCGGGCCGTACCGCCGCCAGCCCCAGTGCCGTCAGCCGCGTGTGCAGCTCCGCCGCCACGGCTCGCGCCCGCGCCGCCCGCTCGGGCTCGCGGCCGAGCAGCCGCAGGGCGGCGAGCGCCGCGCCCGCCGCCGCCGGGGCGAGGCCGGTGTCGAAGATGAAGGTCCGGGCGGCGTTGACGAGGTGGTCGATGACCGGTGCCGATCCGAGGACGACACCGCCCTGACTGCCCAGCGACTTCGACAGCGTGGCCGTGACGACCACGTGCGGCGCGCCCGCGAGGCCCGTCGCGCGGGCCGCGCCCCGGCCGCCCTCGCCCAGCACGCCCAGCCCGTGCGCGTCGTCCACCACCAGCCCCGCCCCGTGCTCCCGGCACGCCTCGGCGAGGCCCGCGAGCGGCGCCGCGTCGCCGTCGACCGAGAACACCGTGTCGGAGACCACGACGGCGGGCCCCGCATGGGTCCGCAGCGCCTTGGCCACCGCTTCCGGATCGGCGTGCGGGACCACCTGGGTGGTGCCGCGCGCCAGCCGGCAGCCGTCGATGAGGGAGGCGTGATTGCCCGCGTCGGACACGATCAGCGTGCCGTGCGGGGCCAGCGCGGTGACGGCGGCGAGATTGGCCGCGTACCCGGAGGAGAAGACGAGGGCCGCCTCGAAGCCGCAGAAGGCGGCCAGTTCGCGCTCCAGATCGGCGTGCAGGGCGGTGCTGCCGGTCACCAGGCGGGAACCGGTCGCGCCCGCGCCCCAGGTACGGGCGGCGCCGACCGCGCCCTCGACGACCTCCGGATGCCGGGCCAGCCCCAGGTAGTCATTGCTCGCCAGGTCCAGCAGCGGCGAGTCGGCGGGGCGCGGACGCAGGGTCCGTACGAGCCCGGCCCGGCGGCGCAGTTGCGCCTGCTCGTCGATCCAGCCGAACGCCATGGGCCCTCCGGGATCTACAGGGGTGGGATCTAGCAGGAGTGTCTACGCGGTTGTCCACCCGGGTGTCTCCTCGGCCATCCACTCGGGTATCCACCCGGGTATCCACTCGGGATTTTGTAGGCAGTGAACAGACCCTAGCCGTACCACCAGCCGCCCACTGTGTGGCAATACCCACACGTCCAACGCACCCCTTTGTACGAACTCTCCTTGGCCCGGAGTGCCTCCGTAGGCCAGGATCGGGCCTCATGGACCTGCTGAACACGCTGGTGGACAAGGGGCTGCGGCGCGAGCTGCCGACCCGCGAGGAGGCGCTGGCCGTTCTCGCCGGCTCCGACGACGACGTGCTCGATGTGGTGGCCGCGGCCGGGAAGGTGCGCCGGCACTGGTTCGGGCGGCGGGTGAAACTCAACTATCTCGTCAATCTCAAGTCCGGCCTGTGCCCGGAGGACTGCTCCTACTGCTCCCAGCGGCTCGGCTCCACGGCCGGGATCCTGAAGTACACCTGGCTGAAGCCCGACGAGGCGTCCGCCGCGGCTGCCGCGGGGCTGGCGGGCGGCGCCAAGCGGGTGTGCCTGGTGGCGAGCGGGCGCGGCCCGACGGACCGGGACGTGGACCGGGTCTCGCGGACCATCAAGGCCATCAAGGACGAGCACGAGGACGTCGAGGTGTGCGCCTGTCTGGGGCTGCTCTCCGACGGACAGGCCGAACGGCTGCGCGAGGCGGGCGCCGACGCCTACAACCACAACCTGAACACCTCCGAGGCGACCTACGCCGACATCACGACCACCCACACGTACGCCGACCGGGTGGACACCGTGCGCAAGGCGCACGCGGCCGGGCTGTCGGCCTGCTCGGGGCTGATCGCGGGCATGGGCGAGTCGGACGCGGAGCTGGTCGACGTCGTCTTCTCGCTGCGCGCCCTGGACCCGGACTCGGTGCCGGTGAACTTCCTGATCCCGGTCGAGGGCACGCCGCTCGCCAAGGAGTGGAACCTGACCCCGCAGCGGTGTCTGCGGATCCTGGCGATGGTGCGGTTCGTCTGCCCGGACATCGAGGTGCGGATCGCGGGCGGGCGCGAGGTCCATCTGCGCACGTTGCAGCCGCTCGCCCTGCACCTGGCCAACTCGATCTTCCTCGGCGACTACCTCACCACCGAGGGCCAGACGGGCCGGGCCGACCTGGAGATGATCGCCGACGCCGGGTTCGAGGTGGAGGGCACGGACCAGGTGACGCTGCCCGAGCATCGGGTGGCCGGCGGGTGTGGCGGCGGCTGCGGCTCGCAGGGGGGCGGTGGGTGCGGCTCGCACGAGGGTGCCGGGTGCGGGTCGTCGCACGAGGGTGCCGGGTGTGGGTCGGAGGCGGTCGGCGGGGGCGGGGGCGTGTGCGGGTCGCACGGGAGTGCCGTGCCGGTCGGGGCGCAGGCTGAGCCCGGTGAGGTCCGTACGGATCTGGTCGCCGTGCGCCGCCGAGGCGCGGGGACGGATCTCGCGCCCAATGCGTGAGCCGATCGTGCCGGAGACGGCCGTGGCTGGGGTGGCTGTGGCTGGGGTGGCTGTGGCTGGGGTGGCTGTGGCTGGGGCTGGGGAGACCGCGGCCGGGATGGTCGCGGCCGAGGTGACCGGTTCCGCGCTGAGCGTCGCCGAGTTGCTGGAGCTGGACCGGCGGCATGTGTGGCATCCGTACGGGCCCATGCCGGGCCTGGTCGAGCCGCTGGTCGTGGCGTCGGCGAGCGGGGTGCGGCTGAAGCTCGCGGACGGCTCGGGCGAGCTGGTCGACGGCATGTCGTCGTGGTGGTCGGCGATCCACGGCTACAACCACCCGGTGCTGAACGAGGCCGCGCGCGACCAGTTGGACCGGATGAGCCATGTGATGTTCGGCGGGCTCACCCACGAGCCCGCCGTACGCCTCGCGAAGCTCCTCGTCGACATCACGCCGGACGGCCTGGAGCATGTGTTCCTCGCCGACTCCGGGTCGGTGTCGGTGGAGGTCGCGGTCAAGATGTGCCTCCAGTACTGGCGCTCGCTCGGCCGTCCCGAGAAGCAGCGTCTGCTCACCTGGCGCGGCGGCTACCACGGCGACACCTGGAACCCGATGTCGGTGTGCGATCCCGAGGGCGGGATGCACGAGCTGTGGAACGGCGTGCTGCCCCGTCAGGTGTTCGCGGACGCGCCGCCCGCCGAGTACGACGAGGTGTACGCGGGGCATCTTCGCGACACGATCGAGCGGCACGCGCGCGAGGTGGCCGCGGTGATCGTGGAGCCGGTGGTGCAGGGCGCGGGCGGGATGCGCTTCCACTCCCCCGCGTATCTGCGGGTGCTGCGCGAGGCGTGCGACGCGCACGACGTGCTGCTGGTGTTCGACGAGATCGCCACCGGGTTCGGCCGTACGGGCGCGCTGTTCGCGGCGGAGCACGCGGCGGTGACGCCGGATGTGATGTGCGTGGGCAAGGCGCTGACCGGCGGCTATCTGACGATGGCGGCGACGCTGTGCACCGCGCGGGTGGCCGAGGGGATCTCGCGGGGCGAGGTACCGGTGCTGGCGCACGGGCCGACGTTCATGGGCAATCCGCTGGCGGCGGCCGTCGCCTGCGCCTCGATCGAACTGCTGCTCGGGCAGGACTGGCGGGCGGAGGTCAAGCGGATCGAGGCGGGACTGCGCGAGGCGCTGGCCCCGGCGGCGGGGCTGCCGGGGGTGACCGATGTGCGGGTCCTCGGGGCGATCGGGGTGGTCCAGCTGGACCGCGCGGTGGACATGCGGGCGGCCACGGCGGCGGCCGTGCGCGAGGGGGTGTGGCTGCGGCCGTTCCGCGATCTGCTCTACACCATGCCGCCGTACGTCACCGGTGACGCGGACCTGGCACGGATCGGCCGCGCGGTGTGCGCGGCGGCACGGGAGGGCTGAGATGGCCGTACTGGTGATCACGGGCACCGGCACGGAGGTCGGCAAGACGGTCGCGACCGCCGCGATCGCCGCCACCGCGCGTGCCGCCGGCCGGTCGGTGGCCGTCCTGAAGGCCGCCCAGACGGGCGTCCGGCCGGACGAGCGGGGGGATGTGCAGGAGGTCGTCCGGCTGGCCGGTGCCGTGACGGGCGCCGAACTCGCCCGGTACCCCGATCCGCTGGCGCCCGCGACGGCCGCGCGGCGGGCCGGGCGGGCGCCGGTGCATCCGGCCGACATCGCCGAGGCCGCGGCCAAGCTGGCCACCGAGCACGATCTGGTGCTGGTCGAGGGCGCGGGCGGGCTGCTGGTCCGCTTCGACCCGGCGGGCGGCACCCTCGCCGACGCCGCCGAGTTGCTGGCCGCGCCGGTCGTCGTCGTGGCCTCGGCGGGGCTCGGCACCCTCAACACCACGGAGCTGACGTCCCGCGAGCTGCGCTCCCGGGGTCTCGCACCGCTCGGCGTCGTCATCGGCAGCTGGCCCGCCGTTCCCGACCTCGCGTCCCGCTGCAACCTGGCCGACCTGCCGGAGGCGGCGGGTGCGCCGCTGCTGGGCGCGTTGCCCGCGGGTGCCGGGGCCTTTGCGCCGTCCGCCTTCCGGGCCGCGGCGCCGCTGTGGCTCGCGCCTCGGCTGGAGGGGGTGTGGGACGCGGAGGCGTTTCGGGTGCGGGAGGCTCCGCCGGGGTAGCGGGAGAGGTGGTGCGCTTCTCGTCCGGGTGCGGGTCGTCTTGGGCTGGTCGCGCAGTTCCCCGCGCCCCTGGGGCGTGAGGGTCGCCGGCGTGTTCCGGCGACGCGTTTCGGGCAGCGGGTGCGCGGGGCGGGTGCTTGGGGACAATCGGCGTAAGGTCCGCGCGGTGAAGGAGGTTCCATGGCGCTACGGTCCGCGAGGGCGCGCGGGAGGTCCGGCGATCTCGTGCATCATCCGCTGTTCGCCCGCTACTACGCCCGGATCAGCGTGAGTGCCGAGACCCGGATGGGCATGGCCGGGGTACGGGACCGGCTGCTCGCCGGGCTGGCGGGGCGGGTGCTGGAGGTGGGCGCCGGGAACGGGCTCAACTTCCGGCACTATCCGCGCACGGTGTCCGAGGTCGTCGCGATCGAACCCGAACGGGTGCTGCGACGGCTGGCGGTGGATGCCGCGCTGCGGGCAGGCGTGCCGGTCGATGTGGTGCCGGGTACGGCGGAGGCGCTGCCGGTCAAGAGCGAGGGTTTCGACGCGGTGGTGCTGTCGCTGGTGCTGTGCAGCGTGCGGGATGTGCCGCGCGCCCTGCGTGAGGTGCGCCGCGTGCTGCGGCCGGGCGGTGAGGTGCGGTTCTTCGAGCATGGGGTCGGCGGCGGCTCGGTGATGCGTGCGGCGCAACGCGCGCTGGACGGCACGCTGTGGCCCCGGCTGAACGGCGGCTGCCATCTCTCCCGCGACCCGGTGAGCGCCCTGCGCGCGGCCGGCTTCGACCTGGGCCCGTACCGGCGGGTGCTGATGCCGGAGAAGGGGCCGGTGCTGCCGGCCTCGTACTGCTCGCTGGGCACCGCCTGGCGACCGCTGTCCGACCGGCGGGCGTCACTCGGCTGACCGGCGGGTCGGCCGGTCACAGGCTCCACTGGCGCAGCTCGTGCGCGATCTCCTGCACGGACGCCTCGCCGCTCTTGACCAGCCGGGCCAGCTCGCGCACCTGGACGGGCGAGGTGGCGACCTTGAGGCCGCTGGCGACGAGGTAGGCGTAGGCGACGGCGGAGGCGAACAGGGCGTTGTTGCGCTCCAGCGCGGGGACGTGGATCAGCTGCTGGAGCAGGGCGGCGGCGCGGGCGTGCGGGGTGTCGTAGACAGGGACGTCGAAGATCTCGGCCTGGTGGCGCGCGACGGCGGCGACCAGCGCGCCCCAGTCGCTGACCTGGGCATCGCCGGGTGTTTTCTGTTCGGCGAGCATCAGCAGCCAGGCGAGGTCGATTCTGAGGTTGTTCAACGGATCAGCGGCGACCTTCGTCGGTACGGCGGGTGCGGCGGGCGGTGTCGTGTCCCTCGCCGTCCGCCCCGAACTCCTCGGCGAACACGGACTCGTACTGCTTCATGAAATCGGCGGCGGCCTCCACGAAGGTGTGGCCGGCCTCTCCGGTGTCCTGCATGACCAGCTCCTCGATGTACCGGTTCACGCTCATCCCGCGAGCCTGGGCGCGTTCCCGCGCGGCACGTGCGGTGTCCTCGTCCACCCGGACGTTCAGCTGGGTCTTCGCCATACGTCGAAGCTAGCGCCCATGTGCTAGCGGGTGCAAGGGGGCGGGTTGAGTGTGCCCCCTGTCTGCGTCTCGCGGGCCCACCCGTGGGTGGAGAGGCGGTCGCGACCTGGGAGGGATACCGGGTGTGGCCGGGGCCACCCTAGGCTCGAACGAGGCAAGGGGGCCGCACGCACAGCGGCATACGTGGGACCGGAGGGAGGGGGCGGGGGGAATGGGTGAGGTGGTGGCGCGTGGTGCGGTCGGTGTCCGGATAGCGGAAACCCGGTGTTGCGGGGCCGGGCGCCGTGCTGGGATCGCCGGCATGAGCGAACTGCGGATACGGGCCGCGAGCCCGGCCGATCTGGACAGTGTCCTGGCATTCTGGAGGACGGCCGCCGAGGGGGCCAGCATCAGTGATGACCGGGAGGGCGTGGAGCGGCTGGTCGCGCGTGACCCGGGGGCGCTGCTGCTGGCCGAGGCGGACGGGGAGCTGGTGGGCACGGTGATCGCCGGTTTCGACGGCTGGCGGTGCCATCTGTACCGGCTCGCGGTGCGTCCCGGCCACCGGCGCCGGGGCATCGGCTCGGCGCTGCTGGCCGCCGCCGAGGAGCGCTTCGTACGGCTCGGCGGGCGGCGCGCCGACGCGATGGTGCTCACCGGCAACGAGCGGGCGCACCACGCCTGGCGGGCGGCGGGGTACGCGCCGCAGGAGGCGTGGCGGCGTTGGGTGAAGTCGCTCACACCCTGATCGCTTTGCCCATCCTTTACTATTGGGGCACACTTCGGTTTCCCCACTGACTTCAAGAAAGGTGTGAGCGTCCACCCATGGACGAACCTCCCAGTAGCCGGTATCGCGGCTACCGCTGTTCTCCGCATCGCGCGAACCTCCTTGCCCTGTCCGATCCTGGGACGGAGGTGAACCGATGACCGAAGTGCTGTTGCTGCTGGTGGCGATCCTGCTGTCGCTCGCCTGTGGCGTCTTCGTCGCCGCGGAGTTCTCGCTGACCACCATCGAACGGGGCGAGCTGCAACGGGCCGTGGAGCGCGGCGAACGCGGCGCGGCCGGCGCGCTGAAGGCCGTACGGAATCTGACGTTCCAGCTCTCCGGTGCCCAGCTCGGCATCACCGTGACCAATCTGGTCGTCGGCATGCTGGCCGAGCCCTCCATCGCCCGGCTGATCGCCGGTCCGCTCCGCTCGATCGGCATATCCGGCTCCGCGGCGTCCTCGATCGCCCTGGTGCTGGGTACGGCGCTGTCGACCGTGTTCCTGATGGTCGTCGGCGAGCTGGTACCCAAGAACTGGGCGATCTCCTCGCCCCTGGCGGTGGCCAAGTACGTGGCCACTCCGCAGCGCTGGTTCACGGCGATGTTCCGGCCCTTCATCACGCATCTGAACAACACAGCGAACCGGATCGTGCGGCGCTTCGGCATCGAGCCCGCCGAGGAACTGGCCTCCGCGCGGGGCCCGCAGGAGCTGGCCGCGCTGGCCCGGCACTCCGCCAAGGAGGGCGCGCTGGAGGCCGACACGGCCGAGCTGTTCGTGCGCACGCTGAATCTGGCCGATCTGACCGCCGAGAACGTGATGACCCCGCGTGTGCAGGTCGTCGCGCTCGAAGCGCAGGCGACCTGCGAGGACGTGGCGAACGCGACGCGCGCGACCGGTCTGTCCCGGTTCCCCGTGTACCGGGGCGGCCTGGACTCGGTGGTGGGCACCGCGCACATCAAGGATGTGCTGGCCGTGCCCGCCGATCAGCGGGCGCGCACGCCGGTGGCCGAGCTGATGCGTGAACCCCTGCTGGTTCCCGAGTCGCTCACCGTCGAGCGGCTGCTGGACCGGCTGTCCGGCAAGCGCACGATGGCCGTGATCATCGACGAGTACGGCGGCACGGCCGGTGTGGCCACGCTGGAGGACATCGTCGAGGAGGTCGTCGGCGAGGTGCGTGACGAGCACGATCCGCACGAGTCGCCCGACCTGGCGCCCGCCGGAATCGACGAGGACGGGCACCAGCTGTTCACCGCCGACGGCGCGGCCCGGGTCGACCAGCTCGCGCGCGTGAACCTCCGGCCGCCGGAGGGCCCGTACGAGACGCTCGCGGGTCTGGTGGCCACCGAGCTGGGCCGGATCCCCGAGGCCGGGGACAGCGTGGAGGTGACCGGCTGGCGGCTCGACGTGGTCGACGCCTCCGGGCGCCGGGCGGCGCGCGTGCTGCTGCACGCCCCGCTGCCGGGTGCGCACGACGAGGAAGAGGAGGAGGCGAAGTGACCGCCGTACAGTTGCTGATCGGTCTCGCGACCCTCGTCGTGAACGCCTTCTTCGTCGGCGCCGAGTTCGCGCTGATCTCGGTGCGCCGCTCGCAGATCGAGCCGCACGCAGAGCGGGGCGACCGGCGGGCCAAGCGGGTGCTGTGGGGTCTCCAGCATGTGTCGGCGCTGATGGCGGCGGCGCAGCTCGGCATCACGCTGTGCACCCTGGTGCTCGGTGTGGTCGCGGAGCCGGCGATCGAGCACCTGCTGGAGCCGGTGTTCCACGCGCTGGGCGTGCCGAGCGGTGCGGGGCACGTGGTGTCGTTCGTCATCGCGCTGTCGCTGGCGACGTATCTGCACATGCTGCTCGGTGAGATGGTGCCGAAGAACATCGCGCTGGCCGAGCCGGTGCGCAGCGCGCTGGTGCTGGGGCCGCCGCTGGTGGCGCTGGCTCGGGCCCTGCGGCCGGTGATCTTCACGATCAACGCGTTCGCCAACACCCTGCTGAAGCTGCTGCGCGTGGAGACCAAGGACGAGGTCACGGCCACGTTCTCGGACGCCGAGCTGGCGCGGCTGGTCAAGGACTCCGGCGAGGCCGGGCTGATCGACGATCGGGCGCTTGAGCGGCTGCACGACGCGCTGGAGCTGGGCCGCAGACCGGTGAACGACGTGGTGCTGCCGCTGGAGCGGGTCGTGTACGCGCGCGTGGGCGTCACTCCGGAGGAGCTGGAGCGGCTGTCGGCGGAGTCGGGCTTCTCCCGCTTCCCGGTGGTCGACGAGGGCCGCCGGATCGTGGGCTACCTCCATGTGAAGGACGCGCTGGACGCCTCGCCGCGCGAGGAGCCGTTCCGGCCGCAGGACATGCGGTCCATCGCACAGGTGCGGGAGTCCACACCGCTGGACGACGTCCTCACCGCGATGCGCGGCAGCCGGACCCATCTGGCGGCCGTGCTCGGCGAGGACGGCCGGATGGCGGGTCTGGTGACGATGGAGGACGTGTTGCGGGAGCTGTTCGGACAGCACGCGTAGCCGTCCGGGGAGAGGGGCCGCGGCCTGCGGCGATCCGGGCCGCATACCACCGGGTATGCGCCTCGGGATACCATCTCTGCCGCTATGCAGACGAACCCCTCTCCCCGCACTCCCCCCTCTCCCCCTTCGCCCCCGTACTCCAGCCTGGTCACGGTCGGTGACTCGTTCACCGAGGGCATGTCGGACCTGCTCCCCGACGGCTCCTACCGGGGCTGGGCCGATCTTCTGGCGGCCCGGATGGCCGCCGGGGCACCGGGATTCCGGTACGCCAATCTCGCGGTGCGCGGCAAGCTGATCGCGCAGATCGTCGACGAGCAGGTGGCGGTGGCCGCCGCGATGGGCGCCGATGTGGTGACCCTGGTCGGCGGTCTGAACGACACACTGCGCCCGAAGTGCGACATGGGCCGGGTGCGCGCGCTGCTCACCGAGGCGGTCGAGCGGCTCGCGCCCTCGTGCGGGCAGCTGGTGCTGATGCGCAGCCCGGGGCGGCAGGGCCCGGTCCTGGAGCGATTCCGGCCGCGCATGGAGGAGTTGTTCGGCTGCGTCGAGGATCTCGCCGCCCGCCATGGCGCGCTGGTGGTCGATCTGTACGGGGCGCCCGCGCTGGGCGATCCCCGGCTGTGGGACGTGGACCGGCTGCATCTGACGGCCGAGGGCCACCGCCGGGTCTCAGAGGCGGTCTGGCAGACGCTGGGTTATCCGCCCGAGGACCCGGAGTGGCGCACTCCGCCGCCGCCCGCCGCGCCGCCCGCGTGGGCCGCCCGGCGGGTGGCCGACGTGCGGTTCGCCCGGCGCCATCTGCTGCCGTGGATCGGGCGCCGGCTGACCGGCCGCTCGTCCGGGGACGGCCGCCAGGCGACACGACCGGAGCTGCTGCCGTACGAGGACCGGTAGGGGGCCCGGCAAGGCCCGGCAAGAGGGGCCACTTGGAGGAACGCCGGGTCCGTGGCGGCCCGCTCGCGCCGAACGGGGCATGGGTGGAGCCGGAGGCCGGCTCCACCCATGGTGGGGGTGTGCGGTCCCGGGGCCGGACTTCTGCGGGGGCCGGGTCAGTCGTCGTACGACAGACCGTGGCCCGCGGGGAAGAGGACCTTGGCCGGGTCGTCGGCCCGCTGGATCGGCACCGGGAGCTTGCCGCGCGGTTCGACGCGGCCGGCGATCACCCGGGCGACGGCGCGCAGCTCGGCATCGGTCCAGCAGTAAGTGGCGAGCGCCGCGCGGACGCCACTGAGCTGGGCGATGTCGTACGGGTTGCGCACGGCGACATTGATCACCGGGATGCCGGTGGCGACCAGCCGGGACACCAGGGTGCGCTGGGCGCTGGTGGCGCCGACGTTGTCGGTGACCACGACGACGGCGTGCCGGCCGGTGGCGGCGGCCACCGCCGCGTCGATGGTCGCCGTGTCCGGGGCGCGGCCGGTGGCGATCGAGGTGGTGGTGAAGCCCAGGTCGTCCAGGGAGGCGGTGAGGGACGGGAGGGCGAAGCGGGTGGCGTCGGCGGGGAAGACCGGGTTGGCGCCGACCACCAGCAGTTTGCGCTGTCTGCTGCGCAGCGGGAGCGTGTCGTTCTTGTTGACGAGCAGGGTGGTGGTCCGCTCGGTGATGCGGTCGGCGGTGGCCAGGTTCTTGCGGGTGCCGACGGCCTTGTCGACCTCCTGGTGGGAGACGTACGGGCTGCCGCTGAGCAGGCCGACCTTCTGCTTCAGGCGCAGGATGCGCAGGACGGACTCCTCGATCCGGGCCTCGGTCAGCTCGCCGCTGCGGACCGCGGCCACCACGGCGTTGAAGGCGACCTCGATGTTCGGCGGGAAGAGCAGCTGGTCGACCCCGGCCTTCAGGGCGAGGACGGGCACCCGGTCGTCGCCGTACTTGGTGCGGACGCCCTGCATGTTGAGGGCGTCGGTGACGATCACGCCCTCGAAGCCGAGTTCGCCGCGCAGTACGTCGGTGAGGATGATCGGCGAGAGGGTGGCGGGGTCGTTGCTCGGGTCGAGCGCCGGGACCTGGAGATGGGCGGTCATGATCGAGTCGACACCGGCGGCGATCGCGGCCCGGAAGGGCGGGGCATCGATCCGCTCCCACTCCTCGCGGGTGTGGGTGATCACCGGGAGCTGGGTGTGGCTGTCCGCGCCCGTGTCGCCGTGGCCGGGGAAGTGCTTGGCGCAGGCGATGACACCGGCGCGCTGGTAGCCCTGGACCTGGGCGGCGACCAGTTTGCCGACGGCGGTGGGGTCGGCGCCGAAGGAGCGCACGTTGATCACCGGGTTGGCGGGGTTGACGTTGACGTCGGCGACCGGGGCGAAGTTCTGGTAGATGCCGAGCGCCGCGAGTTCCGCGCCGGCTATCTGCCCGGCGGTGCGGGCGTCGGAGGTGGAGCGGCCCGCGCCGAGGGCCATCGCGCCGGGCATCTGGGTGGCCGGGCTGCCGATGCGGGTGTTGGCGCCGTGCTCCTGGTCGATGGAGATCAGGGAGGGCACGGGGGTGGGCAGGGCGAGGGAGGCGCGCTGCACACCGTTGGTGAGGTCGGCGACCTGGTGCAGGTCGATGATGTTCCCGGTCCAGCCGCTGAAGTAGATCACTCCGCCGAGGTGGTACTTGGCGATGGCTTCCGCGGCGTTGCGGACACCCAGTTCCCGGAGGTTGGCGTCCACGTGGGACTGGTTCGGGTTGTCGGCGGAGTGACCGTAGAAGTAGGTCACGAACAACTGGCCGACCTTCGCCTCCAGGCTCATCGACCCGATGAGATCTCGAAGGCTGGCGTCCCCGGTGGCGGGGCGCCCGGCGGCGAGGGCGGGGGTGGCGGTGACCCCCAGGGCTCCGGCACCGGCGACAGCGGTCGCGGAGGCGAGGAGGGTACGCCTGGACAGACGGGACAGACTCCGGTCCTGCATACGGAGGAGCTCCTTCCGGCCTTGCACGTCAAGGGAGTTGGCGGAATTTTGAACCAGACCTGGACAGCCGGAAACGTAGCTGTGGATCATTCTCCCCACAAGAGGTCTAGACAAAAAAGGTCTAGACAAAATTTGGGCCCACCGCCGCTACCTGCGGTTTTGCACACCGTGCAGCGCGGGGAACGGAATTTGAGGCCGCGCGGAGACAGCGGGAGGACGGAGAAAAAGACGGCCGAAAGACGGAGGAGGGACGACGGGAGGGCGACGGAGGGACGGCGGAGGGGCGGCGCGGAGGCGGCGGAGAAACGTCCTGAGGTCGACCGGCAGACGGCTGGGAAACATCCGGGAGACGGCTGGGGGACGGCCGAGAGACGACCCGCTGAACGCCCTATAGACTCCGTCTACGTGACTTCCGCACCTGCCAAGCCCCGTATCCCCAATGTGCTCGCCGGACGCTATGCCTCCGCCGAGCTGGCCGCACTCTGGTCGCCCGAGCAGAAGGTGAGGCTGGAGCGACAGCTCTGGCTCGCCGTGCTGCGGGCGCAGAAGGACCTCGGGATCGAGGTGCCGGACGCGGCGATCACCGATTACGAACGGGTGCTCGACACCGTCGACCTGGCCTCGATCGCCGAGCGCGAGAAGGTCACCCGGCACGACGTGAAGGCGCGGATCGAGGAGTTCAACGACCTCGCCGGGCATGAGCAGGTGCACAAGGGCATGACGTCCCGCGACCTGACGGAGAACGTCGAGCAGCTCCAGATCCGGCTCTCCCTGGAGCTGGTGCGCGACCGTACGGTGGCGGTCCTGGCCCGGCTGGGCCGGCTGGCCGGTGAGTACGGCGAGCTGGTCATGGCCGGCCGGTCGCACAACGTGGCCGCGCAGGCGACCACCCTCGGCAAGCGGTTCGCGACCGCCGCCGATGAGCTGCTGGTGGCGTACGGCCGGCTGGAGGAGCTGCTCGGCCGCTATCCGCTGCGCGGCATCAAGGGCCCGGTCGGCACCGCCCAGGACATGCTGGACCTGCTCGGCGGCGACACGGCGAAGCTGACCGAGCTGGAGCGGCGGATCGCCGGGCACCTCGGTTTCGCCCATGCCTTCACCTCGGTGGGCCAGGTCTACCCGCGCTCCCTGGACTACGAGGTGGTCACCGCCCTCGTCCAGCTCGCGGCGGGTCCGTCCTCGCTGGCCAAGACGGTCCGGCTGATGGCCGGGCACGAGCTGGTCACCGAGGGCTTCAAGCCGGGCCAGGTCGGCTCGTCCGCGATGCCGCACAAGATGAACACCCGCTCCTGCGAGCGCGTGAACGGCCTCATGGTGATCCTGCGCGGTTACGCCTCGATGACCGGCGAGCTGGCGGGCGACCAGTGGAACGAGGGCGACGTCTCCTGCTCGGTGGTGCGCCGGGTCGCGCTGCCGGACGCGTTCTTCGCCCTGGACGGCCTGCTGGAGACCTTCCTGACCGTGCTCGACGAGTTCGGCGCGTTCCCCGCGGTCGTGGCCCGGGAGCTGGACCGCTATCTGCCGTTCCTCGCCACCACGAAGGTGCTGATGGCGTCGGTGCGGGCCGGGGTGGGCCGCGAGGAGGCTCACGAGGCGATCAAGGAGAACGCCGTCGCCTGCGCCCTCGCCATGCGTGAGCAGGGCGCCGAGCGCAACGAACTCCTGGACCGGCTGGCCGCCGACCCCCGTATCCCGCTCGACCGCGCTGGGCTCGACGCGCTGATGTCCGACAAGCTGTCCTTCACGGGCGCGGCGGCGGACCAGGTGGCCGCCGTCACGGGCCGGATCGAGGAGATCCTCAAGCAGCACCCGGAGGCGGCCGGATACACCCCGGGAGCGATCCTCTGACCCGATTCACACCCGCACAGCTGGAGGCCGCCCGCGAACGTCTGGTCCCGGACGTGGTCGCGGGCGGGCTCGATGTGCTCTTCTGCGGGATCAATCCGGGCCTGATGACAGCGGCGACCGGCCACCACTTCGCCCGGCCGGGCAACCGCTTCTGGCCGGTGCTGCACCGGTCCGGGTTCACCCCGCGGCAGCTGAGGCCGGCGGAGCAGGGTGAGCTGTTGTCGTACGGCCTCGGGATCACCAATGTGGTGGCGCGGGCCACGGCACGGGCGGACGAGCTGAGCGCGGACGAGTATCGCGAGGGCGGGCGGCTGCTGGCCGAGAAGGTGGGGCGGCTGGAGTCGCGCTGGCTGGCCGTGGTGGGGGTCACCGCGTACCGCGCCGCGTTCGACGACCGGAAGGCGCGGGTCGGGCCGCAGGAGCGGGTTTTCGGGGACACGCGGGTGTGGGTGCTGCCCAATCCGTCAGGGCTGAACGCGCATTGGTCGGTGCAGGCCATGGCGGAGGAGTTCGGGCGTCTGCGGGGGCGGGTGGGGGCGTAGCCCGGGCTGGTGTGGGGGCGTAGTCCTGGCTGGTGTGGGGACGGGTGCGGGTGTGAGTCGGGCTGGTGTGGGGGCCCGGTCCCCCCGTACGACATGCGGTCGGTCGTGCGGCGTACGGGAGGACCGTGCTGGAGTGGGTGCTGTGTGTTCCTCATGCCTCCAGTAGACCTGCCGCCACTGACAATTGGCTTGGGCGTCGGCCGCCGGTGTCACGCGTCCCGGCGTCGTACGCTCCACGCGCCCGCCGCCAGTGCGGCTGCCGACCAGGCCGCGGTGACCGCGAGGCCGGTCCAGGGGTTCAGGGAACTGTCGGGGTGCTGCTGGAAGGCGAGTTGGCCGGCCCGGTCGGGGAGGTAGTCGATGGCGCCGCCCGCCGCGTCCCCGATGACGAAGGAGATGATCAGGATGAACGGGATGAGGATGCTCAGGGTGGCGACACCACTGCGCAGCAGGGCGGCGAGGCCGGTGGCCAGGAGGGCCATCAGGGTCAGGTAGATGCCGCAGCCGATCACGCCACGGGTCAGTTCCGCCGTGCCGAGGCTGTCGGCGGCGTCGCCCAGGGCGGCCACGCCCACGGCGGCGGACACGGCGCCGGTGAGCAGGCCCACGAGGAGGGTCGGGAGGGCGACGGCGAGCGCCTTGGCGGCGAACCAGCGACCGCGTCGCGGTACGGCCGTCAGGGCCTGGCGCAGGCCACCGCCCTGGAACTCCGAGGAGACGGCCAGCGCACCGAAGGTGATCGCGGCGATCTGGGCGGGCGCCACGCCGAGGAACACGGTGAACAGCGGGTCGAATTCGGGCTCGGCCGTGTCCGAGGTCCCGGCGAGCGCGGCGAAGGCCGTGGCCACCGCGAGGAGCGCGGCGAGGGAGCCGTACAGCGAGCGCAGGGTGCGGATCTTCAGCCACTCGGAGTGGAGTACGGGTGCGAACGGCATGGTCAGACCTCCTGCGGCGGGGCGGTGTACTCGGTCTCGGACGCGGTCAGATCGAGGTAGGCCTGCTCCAAGGTGCCTTCCTCGGCGGCGAGTTCGAGCACGGGCACGCCTTCCTGTGAGATGAGGCGGCCGATGTCGTCCACGCGCGCGTCGCGTACCGTCCACGCCCCGTCCGCGTGCTGCTCGGCGTCGTGTCCGTGCCGGGCGAGCAGGTCCTTCAGGGCGGTGTCGTCACTGGTTCGCACCCGCACAGCGGGCCGCACGCGCCCGTCGATGAACGCGCGCATCGGCAGGTCGGCGAGGAGACGGCCCCGGCCCAGGACGACGAGCTGGTCCGCGAAGGCCGCCGTCTCCGTCATCAGATGGCTGGAGACGAGCACCGTACGGCCCTCGTCGGCGAGCCGGCGCAGCAGCGTGCGGATCCAGATGATGCCCTCGGGGTCGAGCCCGTTGGACGGCTCGTCGAGCATCACCACGGGCGGGTCGCCGAGCAGCGCGGCGGCGATACCGAGTCGCTGGCGCATGCCGAGGGAGTACGTCCTCACTCGGCGGCGGGCGACCGACGTGAGGCCGGTCTCCGCGAGGACCTCGTCCACGCGGGCGGCGGGGATGCGGTTGCTGGTGGCGAGGATGCGCAGATGGTCGCGGCCGGTGCGGGAGCCGTGGGCGGCCTGGGCGTCGAGCAGGGCGCCCACCTCACGCAGCGGCTCGGCGGCGGCCTCGTAGGGGCGTCCGCCGATGGTGGCGGTGCCGGAGGCGGGCCGGTCCAGGCCGAGGACGAGCCGCATGGTGGTGGACTTCCCGGCGCCGTTCGGGCCGAGGAAGCCGGTGACCCGGCCCGGCTCGACGCTGAAGGTGAGGTGGTCCACCGCGCGTCTGCCGCCGAACTCCTTGGTGAGGTCGTGCACATCGATCGTGGTCATGGCAGCAGAGTGGCCCGAGCGGTGGGCCGGGGGCCTCCCCCGCGCGTGGAGATCGTCTCCCCCGCCCGGGGGAGGGCCGTTGTCAGTGGCGGCTGTCACGATGGCCGGATGGTCCGTTCGCTGCGCCCGTTGCTTTGGGGGAAGACGTACACCCGCCAGGTTCATCTCCAGGTGCCGGTGCTGCTGGAGGGTGTGTGGCTGTTCATCGACATGTCCCGGCCCTGGGTGCCTGCGGCGCTGCTGATCCCGCTGGGGCTGATCCCCGCCGTGCGCCGGGGCGAGGGCTTGCAGGCCCGCTTCATGCTGGTGCCGGACGAGGCGGAGCCGGAGATCTCGACGGTCCCTGCGGCGACCTGGGGGGACCGGCTGCGGACGGTGGTGTGGCTGGAGACGCGGGTCGTGTTCGCCGTGGTGGCGGGGGTCTCGATCGTCTGGCTGCCGTTGCTCGCCGTCGATCTCACCCGCGCCGCCATGGGCAACCCCGCCGACGACAACCCGCTGCTGCCCATCGAGCACGGGCACTGGGCCTACGCGCTCCTGGTGCCGTTCCCGCTGATCTGCCTGGCGTTCGTCGTGGTCGGGCAGGGCGCGCTGATCACCGCCGTCGCCCGGCGGCTGCTCGGCCCCTCCCCCGCCGAGCGGATGGCCGCCCTGGAGGAGCGCACCGACCAGTTGCTGGAGCGCACGCGGATCGCCCGCGAGCTGCACGACTCGATCGGCCACGCGCTGACGGTGGCGGTGGTGCAGGCGGGCGCCGCGCGCACGGCGGGCGATCCGGCGTTCACCGATCGGGCGCTCGCCGCGATCGAGGAGACCGGACGGACCGCGCTGGAGGATCTGGAGCGGGTGCTGGGCGTGCTGCGCGAGTCGGAGCGGCCGTTGAGCGCCAGACCGACGCTGGCCGACGCGGACCGGCTGCTGGAGTCGGCCCGTACGTCCGGGGCGAAGGTGGACGCCGAGGTCAGCGGCCCGCTGGGGACGGTCCCGGGCCCGGCCTCCCGCGAGGGCTACCGCATCCTCCAGGAGGCGCTGACCAATGTGCTCCGGCACGCGGGGGCGGTGCCGGTGCGGGTGCGGATCGCCGTCGCCGACGGCGCGCTCGACCTGGAGGTGCGCAATCCGCTGACCGCGGACATATCGGGGCCCGGCCGGGGCAGCGGGCTGCGCGGGATCCGCGAGCGCGCGGCCCTGCTCGGCGGCCGGGCGCACACGGGGCCGGACGAGGGCGACTGGCAGGTGCGGGTGGAGCTGCCGTTGCGGTGAGGGGTGGGGGCAGGAGTGGGGGCGGGGGTGGGACTTGGGCTGACGGGAGCGGAAGCCGCAGCGGCGGGGAGCGGGAGCGGCGGGAGGCGGGGCACGAGAGCGGGGATCGGGGGCGGCGGGAGTGGCAGCAGGAACGGGGGTGGGGGCGGAGCGGCAGGAGGGGCAGCCGGAGCGGGGACGCGGAAGCGGGAGACGGCAGTGGAGGCGGGAGCAGGGGTGGCGCGGGCAGGGCCTAGGCTGGCCCGATGCCGGTCACCGTACTGCTCGTCGATGACGAACCCCTGGTCCGCGCGGGGCTGCGGGTCGTGCTGGAGGCCCAGCCGGACATCGAGGTGGTGGGGGAGGCCGCCGACGGGGCGGCCGTGATCCCGCTGGTACGGCGGCTGCGGCCCGACGTGATCGCCATGGACGTACGGATGCCGCTGCTGGACGGGATCGAGGCCACCCGCGCGGTGCTGCGGACGGTGGACCGGCCGCCGAAGATCTTGGTGGTGACGACCTTCGAGAACGACGAGTACGTGTACGAGGCGCTGCGGGCCGGGGCGGACGGGTTTCTGCTGAAGCGGGCCCGGCCGGCCGAGATCGTGCACGCGGTGCGGCTGGTCGCGGCGGGTGAGTCGCTGCTGTTCCCCGCGTCCGTACGGCAGTTGGCCGCCGCGTACGGGGACGACGGCGGAAATCGGGCGGCGCGGGCCGTGCTGGACCGGGCGCAGCTCACCGATCGCGAAGCCGAGGTGTTGCGTCTGATGACCCGTGGGATGTCCAACGCCGAGATCGCCGCGCAGTTGGTGGTCGGCACTGAGACCGTGAAGTCGCATGTCAGCGCGGTGCTGGCGAAGCTGGGGGCGCGAGATCGGACGCAAGCGGTGATCACGGCGTACGAATCAGGGTTCGTTTCGCCGGGCTGACAGCCGTGGTGGAGGCGGAGTTCATCGTTCCGCCACTCGCCGGGGCTCCTCCGCGCCGAGTACGATCCGCCCAACAGGCGCGGGAGCTGGGAGGACGGACGGTGGGGCGGCTGACCGGCGGGGATCCCTCGCTGCTGCGAAGGATCAATTCCGCGGTGGTGCTGCACGCCTTGCGTGCCACGGATTCCGTGACACTCACCGAGATCACCAAGCTGACCGGGCTGTCCCGGCCGACCGTAGAGGGTGTCGTCGAGGGGCTGATCGAGAACGGGCTGGTCGTGGAGGCCGCGGCCGAGGAGGGCGCGGCCCGGCGGCAGGGGCGGCCGGCCCGGCGGTTCCGGTTCCGGGCCGAGGCGGGACATCTGCTCGGCCTGGAGATCGGGCCGCACCGGGTGGCGGCCCTGCTGTCCGACCTGGACGGGCGGGTGGTCGGCGCGCAGGCCAAGGACGTGGAGGTGACCGCGTCGGCCGACGAACGGCTGGAGCGGCTGCGGGGCGCGGTGGCCGAGCTGCTGCGCCGGGCCGGGGTGCCGCGCGGGTCGCTGCGCGCGGTGGGCGTGGGCACACCGGGGATCGTGGAGGCGGACGGCACCGTACGGCTGGGGACCGCGCTGCCGGAGTGGACCGGGCTGCGGCTCGGGGAGCGGCTCGGGCGGTCCTTCAAGTGCCCGGTGCTGGTGGAGAACGACGCGAACGCGGCGGCGGTGGCCGAGCACTGGAAGGGCGGGGCGCGCGACTCCGACGATCTGGTGTTCGTCCTGGCGGGGCTGAGCCCAGGGGCGGGTTCGCTGATCGGCGGGCGGCTGCACCGGGGGTTCGGCGGGGCGGCGGGCGAGATCGGCGCGCTGCATCTGCTGGGCCGCGAGGTGACACCGGAACGGCTCCTGTCCACGACGGACCAGCCTTTGCAGCCCCTGGACGAGCAGCAGGTGGCCGATGTCTTCGCCCGGGCCCGCCGGGGCGACGAGCGCGCCCGTGAGGCCGTGGACCGCTTCATACAGCGCCTGATCCACGATGTCGCCGCCCTGGTCCTCGCCCTCGACCCGGAACTCGTCATCATCGGCGGCTGGGCCGCCGGGCTGGACGACGTCCTGGAACCGCTGCGCCGGGAACTCGCCCGCTACTGTCTGCGGCCCCCGAGGGTCGCCCTCTCCCTGCTGGGCGAGGCGGCCGTGGCGACGGGTGCGCTGCGGCTGGCTCTCGACCATGTCGAGGAGGAGCTGTTCGCGGTGGAGGGGGCGGGGACGGCCCGGCAGTGACGGGGGGTGCGGGGCGGGGCTGCGGGGCTGGCCGGGCGGGTTCCACGGGCCGCCGCCCAACGGCCGCCGCCCGCCGACCGCCGATGGACGTGTGATGTCCGTGCCGCCGTGGCCCGGTGCCCCCAGGGGACGGCCGTTAACCCCATCCCTCCGGACAACAGCACGCGCCCCGGGGAATGCTCCCCGGGG
>NZ_JBHYUG010000115.1:0-10984 GCF_042749375.1 Streptomyces sp. NPDC059477
CGCTCGGCTGTCGGGGCGGCTCCGCCCGCGGGCGGGGGGGGGCGGGCTGGGGGAGCGGCGCGGGGGGGCGCGGCCCGTCCCGGTGCGCGGCGGCGCGGCGGTGGGCGGGGCCACCGCCCCCGACGCCGGGGCCGGTGAATGGGCCGGGGTCGCCCGGCTCGGTGGCGAGGTCGGCGCGCTGCTGGCGGCCGGCCTCGCCGTCGCCGGGCTCGGCCTCGTCGCCGACCTCTGGCGGCTGCGCACCCGCTTCCTGCTCGCCGGTACGGCGATCGCCGCGCTGTGCGTGGTGCCGTACGGGCGTACCGGCCTCGTCGGCGGGGTGCTGGCCGCCTGCTGGATCGCCGGGGTCGCGCTGGCCTTCCGGTCCCTCGACCACGCCGACGCGCTCGCCGGGACGGTCGGGGTGGTGACCGCCTTCGGGATCGGGGCCTGCGCGGCGGTGGAGGTGATGGACGGGCTCGCGGCGCTGCTGAGCGTGTTCGCGGCGGCGCTGACCGGGTTCCTCATGCACAACTGGCCGCCCGCGCGGATCGCGCTCGGCGCCACCGGCTCGCTGTTCACCGGGTTCGTGCTCGCGGGCGCGGCGCTGCTCACGCGCGCGGGCGGGGAAATGTCCGTGTCCTTCGGCGTGTTGTTCGCCCTGACGGCGGTCGCCGTGGCGGACGTCCTGCTGGTGCTGCTCGCCCGGCGGCTCGCGGGGCGGGCGCTGCGCGCGGGCGGTCCGGATCATCTGGCGCACCGGTTGCGCCGCGCGGGGCTGACGGCCCAGGGGGCGACCGTGGTGCTGGGCGCGGGCGCCTTCGCCGCGGTGGCGGTCGGGGTGCTGGTGCACACGGGGTGGGCGGGTGCGACGGCCGTGCTCTGGGTGGCGGGCGGGGCCCTGATGGTCGTAGCGGCGCTGCTTCGGGTGCATGGGTCGCACGGGGCGCACAGGGCGCTGGGCGGGCACGGGGAGCACAGGGAGGGCGGGGTGCACGGGGAGCGTGGGGTGCACGCAACCTCTGCTAGGCGGGGCGCGTCTTCCCAGGCCAGAGCGCGGTTGCGTGTAAGGAACGGATAAGAGTTGAGTGAGGTTGACTCAGCTCTGTTGACCCAGTCGGGAGAGTCATGCACACTTGAGTCCGTTCCACTCAAGTCAGCTGGAGGAAACAACCATGGCACGTGCGGTCGGCATCGACCTGGGCACGACTAACTCCGTCGTCAGCGTTCTGGAGGGCGGCGAGCCCACCGTCATCACCAACGCAGAGGGCGCCAGGACCACGCCGTCCGTCGTCGCCTTCGCCAAGAACGGTGAGGTGCTGGTCGGCGAGGTGGCCAAGCGTCAGGCCGTCACCAACGTCGACAGGACCATCCGGTCGGTCAAGCGCCACATGGGCACCGACTGGAAGATCAACCTGGACGGCAAGGACTTCAACCCGCAGCAGATCAGCGCCTTCGTGCTCCAGAAGCTGAAGCGCGACGCCGAGGCGTACCTGGGCGAGAAGGTCACCGACGCGGTCATCACGGTCCCGGCGTACTTCAACGACGCCGAGCGCCAGGCCACCAAGGAGGCCGGCGAGATCGCGGGCCTGAAGGTCCTGCGGATCGTGAACGAGCCGACCGCCGCCGCCCTGGCGTACGGCCTCGACAAGGACGACCAGACCATCCTCGTCTTCGACCTCGGCGGTGGCACCTTCGACGTGTCGCTGCTGGAGATCGGCGACGGCGTGGTCGAGGTGAAGGCCACCAACGGTGACAACCACCTCGGTGGTGACGACTGGGACCAGCGGGTCATGGACTACCTGGTCAAGCAGTTCCACTCCGGTCACGGCGTGGACCTGTCCAAGGACAAGATGGCCCTCCAGCGGCTCCGCGAGGCCGCCGAGAAGGCCAAGATCGAGCTGTCCTCGTCCACCGAGACCTCGATCAACCTCCCGTACATCACGGCCTCCGCCGAGGGCCCCCTGCACCTCGACGAGAAGCTGACCCGCGCCCAGTTCCAGCAGCTGACCGCGGATCTGCTGGAGCGCTGCAAGACCCCGTTCCACAATGTGATCCGGGACGCCGGCATCCAGCTCGGCGAGATCGACCACGTGGTCCTGGTCGGCGGCTCCACGCGCATGCCCGCCGTCGCCGAGCTGGTCAAGGAGCTGACCGGCGGACGCGAGGCCAACAAGGGCGTGAACCCGGACGAGGTCGTCGCCATCGGCGCCGCCCTCCAGGCCGGTGTCCTCAAGGGCGAGGTCAAGGACGTCCTGCTGCTCGACGTCACCCCGCTGTCCCTCGGTATCGAGACCAAGGGCGGCATCATGACCAAGCTGATCGAGCGGAACACGACGATCCCGACCAAGCGGTCCGAGATCTTCACCACCGCCGAGGACAACCAGCCGTCGGTGCAGATCCAGGTCTACCAGGGCGAGCGCGAGATCGCGGCGTACAACAAGAAGCTCGGGATGTTCGAGCTGACCGGTCTGCCCCCGGCGCCGCGCGGCGTCCCGCAGATCGAGGTCGCGTTCGACATCGACGCCAACGGCATCATGCACGTGACCGCGAAGGACCTGGGCACGGGCAAGGAGCAGAAGATGACCGTCACCGGCGGCTCCTCGCTGCCGCGCGACGAGGTCGACCGGATGCGCCAGGAGGCCGAGCAGTACGCGGAGGAGGACCACCGCCGCCGCGAGGCCGCCGAGACCCGCAACCAGGGCGAGCAGCTCGTCTACCAGACGGAGAAGTTCCTCAAGGACAACGAGGACAAGGTCCCCGGCGAGATCAAGACCGAGGTCGAGGAGTCCGTCGCCGAGCTGAAGGAGAAGCTCAAGGGCGAGGACGCCGCGGAGATCCGTACGGCCACCGAGAAGGTCGCCGCCGTCTCCCAGAAGCTGGGCCAGGCCATGTACGCGGACGCCCAGTCCGGGCAGGCCGCGGGCGGTGCCACCGCCGGTGACACGCCGAAGGCCGACGACGACGTGGTGGACGCGGAGATCGTCGACGACGAGCGCAAGGACGGTGCGGCGTGACCGAGGAGACCCCGGGCTTCGAGGAGAAGCCCGACGTCCCCTCCGGCGCGACCCCCGACGACGCCGAGCCGAAGTCCGCCCCCGAGGAGGGGGCGGCTCCGGCCGGGGACGGGACCGGCACAGCGGGTCTGGTGGCCCAGCTGGACCAGGTGCGCACGGCGCTCGGTGAGCGCACGGCGGACCTCCAGCGGCTCCAGGCCGAGTACCAGAACTACCGCCGCCGGGTGGAGCGGGACCGGATCGCGGTCAAGGAGATCGCTATCGCGAACCTTCTGACCGAGCTGCTTCCGGTGCTCGACGACATCGGCCGGGCGCGGGAGCACGGCGAGCTGGTCGGCGGTTTCAAGTCGGTGGCGGAGTCGCTGGAGACGGTGGCGGCCAAGATGGGCCTCCAGCAGTTCGGCAAGGAGGGCGAGCCCTTCGACCCGACGATCCACGAGGCCCTGATGCACTCGTACGCGCCGGATGTCACGGAGACGACATGCGTCGCGATCCTCCAGCCGGGGTATCGCCTCGGCGAGCGCACCATCCGTCCCGCGCGGGTGGCGGTCGCCGAGCCGCAGCCGGGCGCGCAGACGGTCAAGGGGGCCGACGCCGAGTCCGCCGACGCCGATGCCGCCGAGACCAAGGAGAGCGGTGGCCCGGACGAGGGCTGACGCGACGCGGAAGCCCGCGATGACGGGCGGACCTGGGAAGACCGGGAAGACCGGGAAGACGGGGAAGAGGACGCGGAAGGAGGGACGTCGGGGATGAGTACGAAGGACTACATCGAGAAGGACTTCTACAAGGTCCTCGGCGTCCCGAAGGACGCCACCGAGGCCGAGATCAAGAAGGCGTACCGCAAGCTGGCCCGGGAGTACCACCCGGACGCCAACAAGGGCAACGCCAAGGCCGAGGAGCGGTTCAAGGAGATCTCCGAGGCGAACGACGTCCTCGGTGACCCCAAGAAGCGCAAGGAGTACGACGACGCCCGCGCGCTGTTCGGCAACGGCGGCTTCCGCCCCGGACCGGGCGGCGGCCAGGGCAACTTCAACTTCGACCTCGGTGATCTCTTCGGTGGCGGCCAGCCCCAGGGCGGCGGCGGGGGCGGCGGCTTCGGCGGCGGTCTCGGCGATGTCTTCGGCGGCCTGTTCAACCGCGGCGGGGCCGGACCGGGGACCCGTGTCCAGCCCCGGCGCGGCCAGGACATCGATTCCGAGGTCACCCTCAGCTTCACCGAGGCGATCGAGGGCGCGACCGTCCCGCTCAGAATGTCCTCGCAGGCCCCCTGCAAGGCCTGCTCGGGCACCGGCGACGCGAACGGCACGCCGAGGGTGTGCCCGACCTGTGTCGGCACCGGGCAGGTGGCGCGCGGCTCGGGCGGCGGGTTCTCGCTGACCGACCCGTGCCCCGACTGCAAGGGCCGCGGCCTGATCGCGGAGAACCCCTGCGAGGTCTGCAAGGGCAGCGGCCGGGCCAAGTCCTCGCGCACCATGCAGGTCCGTATCCCGGCCGGGGTCCATGACGGCCAGCGGATCCGGCTGCGCGGCAAGGGCGGGCCGGGCGAGCGCGGCGGCCCGGCGGGCGATCTGTATGTGATCGTGCATGTCGGTGAGCACCCGGTGTTCGGCCGCAAGGACGACAACCTCACCGTCTCCGTCCCCGTGACCTTCACGGAGGCGGCGCTCGGCGGCGAGGTGCGGGTCCCGACGCTGGGCGGCCCGCCGGTCACCCTGAAGCTGCCCCCCGGCACGCCCAACGGCCGCACCATGCGGGCCCGGGGCAAGGGCGCGGTCCGCAAGGACGGCAGCCGCGGTGACTTGCTGGTGACCGTCGAAGTGAGTGTTCCCAAGGACCTTTCGGGGAAGGCTCGTGACGCGCTGGAGGCGTATCGCGAGGCGACCGCGGGTGAGGATCCGCGGGCGGAGCTGTTCCAGGCCGCGAAGGGAGCTTGATCGAGATGGACGGCCGTCGTCCCCGTCAGCGCGGGGGAATTCCCGAAATGACCGAGGAGACCCCGGTCTACGTCATCTCGGTGGCGGCCCAGCTCTCCGGTCTGCACCCGCAGACACTGCGTCAGTACGACCGTATGGGCCTGGTCTCCCCGGACCGCACCGCGGGCCGGGGCCGGCGCTACTCGGTCCGGGACATCGAACTGCTCCGTCAGGTGCAGCAGTTGTCGCAAGCCGAGGGCATCAACCTGGCCGGTATCAAGCGCATCATCGAGCTGGAGAACCAGGTCGCCGCGCTCCAGGCCCGCGTCGCCGAGCTGGAGGCCGCCGCCGACGGGGCCGCCGCGGCGATGCGCCAGCGCGAGGCGCAGGTGCACGCGTCGTACCGCCGCGATCTGGTGCCGTACCAGGAGGTGCAGCAGACCAGCGCGCTGGTGGTGTGGCGGCCGAAGCGGCAGCAGTCGGACTGACCGGCAGAAGCGGCAGCAGATCGGACTGACCGGCCGAAGCGGCGGCAGTCGGACTGACCGGCCGGTTCCATGAACGGTCGAGGGCCGGGAGGGCGAAAAAGCCTCTCCCGGCCCTTACTCGTGTCCACCTCGGCGGCCTCCGAAAGTGCCCGGTAAACGGAAGCGGATATTGCCATCTCGTTAAGCCGTATCGCTTGACGCTTCCGGCACTTGACGCGTTGGCTCTTCAGTCATTCGGGTTGTGCCCCGCCACCCGCGTCCCGTCCGCACATGAAGTGAGCACCGAATGCGTCGTATCGCCCTCTCCGTGGCCACGTCCTCACTCGTCCTCTCGCTCGCCGGCTGCGGTGTCCTGGGCGCGACGGGGGACGCCGGTGACGCCACCCCGACCAAGGGCGACGACCTCACGGTCGGACTGCTGCTCCCGGAGAAGGCCAATACGCGCTACGACCGTTTCGACCACCCCATCTTCGAGCGGAAGGTCGCGGAGCTGACCGAGAACCGGGGCAAGGTCGAGTACGCCAACGCCGACGCGGACGCGGCGCGCCAGCGGACCCAGCTCCAGCAGATGGTCGACAACGGTGTCGACGCGATCGTGCTGGACGCCGTCGACGCCAAGGCCATCGCGGGCGGGGTCCAGAAGGCGAAGGACGCGGGCATCCCGGTCATCGCCTACGACCGGCTGGCCGAGGGCCCGATCGACGCGTACATCTCCTTCGACAACGAACTCGTCGGCGAGGTGCAGGGCCGCACCCTGCTGGAGGCGCTGGGCAGCGGTGTCTCCGCCTCCGACCGGATCGTGATGATGAACGGCTCGCCGACCGACCCCAACGCCGGCCAGTTCAAGCAGGGCGCGCTGGACGAGCTGGAGGGTCAGGTCACGGTCGCCGAGTCGTACGACACCAAGGACTGGAAGCCGGAGAACGCCGAGGCGAACATGACCGCGGCGATCAAGGAGATCGGCGCGGACAACATCGCCGGGGTGCTCGCCGCGAACGACGGCATGGCGGGCGGGGTCATCAAGGCGCTGGAGGCGGCCGGGGTCACCGAACTGCCGCCGATCACCGGACAGGACGCCGAACTGGTGGCCGTGCAGCGGATCCTCACCGGCGACCAGTTCATGAGCGTGTACAAGTCCTATCCGCAGGAGGCCGAGGCCGCCGCCGAGATGGCGGTGGCCCGCGTACAGGGCAAGGACATCCAGTTCGACGCGCTGACCCGGGACCGGGTGGACAGCCCGACGCACCAGGACATCCCCTCGCAGCTGGTGACGGTGGTGGCGCTGACGGCGGAGAACATCGAGGACACCGTGGTGGCCGACGGGATCTACCCGGTGTCGGACATCTGTACGGCCGAGTACGAGGAGGCCTGCGCGGCGGCGGGTCTGAGCTAGCGCCCCACGGCGCCTTCGCCGGTCGATCTCTCCCGGCGGGAGAACGGCCACCGCACGGGGCGCCCCCGGCCGGGAAACGCACCCCGCCCCGCGCCGACCTGCGCTCTCGCGCACCTCACCCCCACCGCCGCAAGCCCCGTACACCGTCGTCATCTTGTGGTGCGCGAAGGTGCGGGGGACGGGGGAAACCGGTGCAGAACGGCGGAATCTCGCGGCGCCGTTCCGAAGAGCCGTGTTGCGGAGCAGGTCCGGGCCGCGCATAGTTGCGGAGCCGAAGGGGCTCGTCGGTGCCGGCCTCCCGGGTGTGCCCGGGGCCCGTCGGCGGACCGCGCCGACGACACGGAGAGGCTGGAACCGGGGGTGGAATGGGCGATGGCCGGGCACGGAAGGGAGCATCCCCACGGTGCCGACCGACTGTGCGAGGCCGGGGACCGCGTGTACTCCCGGGCCGTACGGCGCGGCCGGGTGCCGCGCCGCGACGCCGGGCCGGTGCCCTGTCTGCTGGAGCTGGCCCTGCTGCACCCGGACCCCGATGACATGGACTGGCTGGTCCCCACGGCCCCGCAGGAGGTCATGACCCGGCTGCTGCGCGGGGTCTACGACGAGGTCAGCGCGGGCCAGCGGCGGGTGGGCGCGGCCGTGGCCGCCGTCGAGTGGTACGCGGGCCTGGGCGGCCCGGCGCCGGCCTCGGCGCAGGGCGAGGGCACCGCGATCCGGGTGCTGGACGGCCCCGCCCGCATCCAGGCGGCGCTGGACGAGGCGACGGAGGCGTGCACGACCCAGGTGCTGACGGTCCAGCCGGGCGGTATCCGCCGGGAGCACGAACTGTCCGAGGGCCTGCATCGCGCGCTGGCGCTGCGTGGTCGCGGCGTACGCATGCGCGACCTCTACAACCATGTCGCCCGGCACGGTCAGGGACTGCTGAACTATCTGGAGCTGATGGGCGAGGCGGTGGAGGCCCGGACGCTGGACGAGGTGATCGACCGGCTGATCCTGTTCGACCGTACGGTGGCGTTCATCCCGGCGAACGCGGACCGCACGATGGCCCTGGAACTGCGCCACCCCGGCCTGGTGGAGTACCTGGTGACCGTCTTCGAACGCCTGTGGCGGCTGGCGATCCCGCTGACCGCCCCGCTCCCCGACACCGGCATCGAGGGCATCTCGCACCGCGAGCAGTCCATCGCCGCGCTGCTGGCCGAGGGACACCAGGACGCGGTGATCGCCGAACGCCTGGGCATCAGCGTCCGTACCTGCCGCGCGCACATCGCCCGTCTCTCGGAGACCCTGGGCGCCGCCAGCCGTACCCAGCTGGGGGTGCGCATAGCCCAGGTGGGGCTGGAGAGCCCCGCCTCCGCCCCGGCCGGGCTCACTCTTCCCGGTCAGGGTCGACAATCCCCGACCGCGCGATGAGATAGCCGAGCTGCGCCCGGCTCTCGCTGCCGAGGGTGGCGGCGAGCTTGGCGATGTGGACGCGGGCGGTACGGATGTTCATGCCGAGACGTTCGGCGATGACGGCGTCCGTGTGACCGTCGACGAGCAGCCGCGCTATGGCGTGCTGGCGATGGGTGACGCCGTTGAGGGCGGGCTGCTGGACGGCCTGGGGGTACATCGGGGTGGCCAGCCGCCACAGGCGGTCGAAGGTCGTCGCCAGGTAGGTCACGAGGGCGGGGACCCGGATCTCCAGGGCGAGGGTGCGGTCCGTGTTCGCGGGGAGGAAGGCGACCTGGCGGTCGAGGATGATCAGGCGCTCGGTCACCTCGTCCAGGGTGCGGGCCTCCACATCGCCGGAGAGCCGGTCGTAGCGCCCGGCCGTGATCGGGACGTGTCGCAGGGTGTGCTGGTAGAGGGTGCGGATCCGGGCGCCGCGGTCGAGGAGTTCCTGGTCGCGCCGGATGGCTTCGGCGTGGATCTCCACGGGCTTGCCGACCAGGCCGTTGTGCGGCTGGACGCAGAGCATCTCCTCGGTGGTGGCGGCCATGGCCCGGGCTATCGCGTCGTTGATCACGCGCAGTCCGCTCAGTGCCGCGACGCCCGGGTCCGCCGGGGGACCGGCGCGGCCTCCGATCCCGATCAGCGGTTCGAGCAGCTGGGTCAGCCGCGTCTCGCGCCGGCGCTCGTCGGCGACGCGCAGTGCGGAGGCGCGCAGGAAACGCTGGATCGCGAGGGCCGGGGACACCGGCTCCAGCCGGTCCAGGTCGGTGAGCGCCGGGACCAGCAGCCCGATGTCCACCAGACAGGGCACCGGGGCAGCCGCCGCGCTGGTCACCGACCCTTCGCGCAGGGCCAGTTCGTAGAGTGCGAGGCCGGCGGGGCACAGGTCTTCCACACCATGCTCGTGGTGGGGCGCGACGCTCACTCGATTGCACCCTCCTCGGGGATCCCCGGCCCGGCGGCCGGGCGGTTCACCGCGTTCAACGCTGCTGACCCTTGTCCAGAATCCCGGACTGGGCGATGAGATAGCCGAGTTGGGCCCGGCTGCCGCTGCCCAGCGCGGTCGCCAGCTTGGCGATGTGGGCGCGGCAGGTGCGGACGTTCATCCCGAGGCGGCGGGCTATCGCCTCGTCGACATGGCCCTCCACCAGGAGCTTGGCGATGGAGTGCTGGATGTCGGTGATGCCGTCGGGGGCGGTCTCGTACGGGGCGCCGGCACTCAGTGGGACCGCCCGGTCCCACATGAACTCGAAGACCTTGATCAGATAGTTGACCAGGCCGGGGTGGCGCAGTTCGAGGGCCACCTGCCGGTCGTCGCGGATCGGGATGAACGCGACCGTCTCGTCGCAGATGATGAGGCGCTCCACCAGTTCGTCGATGGTGCGGTATTCCGCCTTGCCGTCGGCGAACTGGTCGGTGTAGGCGATGCGTTCGGGGCTGTGGCGCGCGGTGTGCTGGTAGAGCGTGCGGATGCGGACCCCGCGCTCGATGAGCGTACGGTCCCGCTCCAGCCCCTCGATCAGCCGGTTCTCCGGGCGGCGGCCACGATTCGGCTGGATCGTGAGCATCTCGTTCTGGCACTGGGCGGTTGCCAGGTCGAGCGCCGAGTTGATCCGGTCCAGCCCTTCCAGCACGGTGATGGAGTGGGTGGGGGCGACCTCCCGGGCGCTGAGCGCCATGAACGGCTCGAAGGCGTCCGCCAGCTCGATGGTCAGCCGCCGCCGCTCGGTGATCTCCCGTTCGAGCGAATTGAGCCGCTGGGCCAGGGCGATCGACGGCGCGACGGGCACCAGCCAGTTCGGGTCGTCGGGGTCGGGGTGGAGGAGGGCGAACTCCATGAGGCAGGGAGCGGTCTCCACCTCCGTACGGGCGACGCGTCCTGTCCGCAGAGCGTTGGCATAAACGCGGCCACCTTCTGCACACAGCTCGGTCACCACGTGGGGATGTGTCGCTTTCATCCCATTCGAAACCAAATTTCCACCCCCCAGGGTCCTGAACGTGCAGGAACATGATGCACCGATTGTGTGGCCATGACGTGCCTGAATGAGCCATCGTCTTATCCGACGGGGGAAGAGGGGACCTTCAAGTGAGGACGAAGCCGACTATGCGTAAGAGAATGCTTCGCTCGATGCTTGTCGCCGCCTTGTCCACCGTCCTGGCCTTCGGTGCGCTGAGTGGCCTCGCCGGTGGGAAGAGTGGCGACAATGAGGCGGGCAGTGTTCAGTCGCGGGGGGCTGTAGCCATCGGAACGGATCTTGTGACCGCTCCGGTCGGCATGAATGACAGCGTCTGGGATTGACATGACTACACCACCCGATGACCGCTCCTTCCGCCGAGAAATGGCCACGGCCTACCGCTCGGGCTGGCACTTCATCGATCTGGTCACCGCGCTCCCCCACAGTGGTGACTCGTTGATGGTGACGGTCTTCGGTGAGCCGGTGGTGGTGACCCGGGACGAGGACGGGGACGTGCGCGCCTATCGATGTCTGCGCCGGCCCCGGGGCGCGCCGCAGCCCGTGCGGTGTGCCATCCGGTACGGAATGATCTTCGTCAATCTGGACCAGCGAGACCATCAGCTGGCGGAGCCCACGCCCGCCGCGGAACGAACCATCTCAGCCACCCCCCGCAGTGCCTGACGCGATTCCCCCGTCGTAACAGATCGCTCAGGTGCTTCCCCCCGGCCGCCGCGGGCGCGGGGCGCCGGGGGCGGGCGGGCGGGGCGGCGGCGGGGGGGGGGGCGGGGGGGCGCGGGGGGGTCGGCGG
>NZ_JBHYUG010000115.1:10994-14397 GCF_042749375.1 Streptomyces sp. NPDC059477
CCGCTGTCTCCGACCACCTCGCTCGCCCACCGCCCGCTGTCGTTTGCGGGGACATTTCCGGGTATCACCCGATCCTGCGCGTGGCTGAAAATGGCGGGTCTCAGCCCCGGCCCATCGCTCGTGTCACTGTGATCTCAATCACCACACGCGTGGGATTCACCGACGGTGTCCGGTAACGCTCGGCGTAGCGCCGCTCGGCCTCCGCCACCCGCTCCGGCTCCGCCCGGACCACCGCCCGCCCCTCCAGCGTCGCCCAGCGCCGGCCGTCCACCTGGCAGACCGCGACCCGGGCGCCCTCCTCCCCGGCCGCCGCCACATACCGCGCCTTCGCGGTCGCCCGGTCCGTGATCACCCGGGCCAGTCGTGCCTGTGGGTCGTAGGTGACCCCGACCGGGACGACGTGCGGGGTGCCGTCGGGACGGATCGTGGTCATCGTGCACACATGCCGTTCACGCCAGAAGCTGAGGTACGGCGCGTCGGGCGCGCCGGGGTCCTGCGGATACGAAGCCATGGCCGGAAGGTAATCCCCAGGCCCTCCCGGAGTTTGCCTTGAGTGGAATAGACTCAACTTTATGTACGCTGGATGAGTCAGATGAGTCAGCGCAGTCATCTGAAGTGGACGAGCCAGGCAGGACGCCGAGGAGGAGACAGCGAACGTGGACGCCGAGCTGACCAACCGGAGCCGGGACGCGATCAACGCGGCCGGCCAGCGGGCCGTGACCGAGGGGAACCCGGATCTCACCCCCGCGCACCTGCTGCTGGCTCTGCTCCAGGGGCAGGACAACGAGAATGTGACGGACCTCCTGGTCGCCGTCGACGCCGATCAGGCCGCCGTACGGGCCGGGGCGGAGAAGGCCGTCGCCGCGCTGCCCAGCGTGACCGGGTCCACGGTCGCGCCCCCGCAGCCCAACCGCGAGCTGCTCGCGGTGATCGCCGACGCGCAGGGCCGCGCCCGGGAGCTGGGCGACGAGTATCTGTCCACCGAGCATCTGCTGATCGGGATCGCCGGGAAGGGCGGCCAGGCCGGCGAGGTGCTGAGCCGGGCCGGGGCCACGGCGAAGAAGCTGCTGGAGGCGTTCCGCGCGGCGCGCGGCGGGCGCCGGGTCACCACCGCCGACCCCGAGGGCTCGTACAAGGCCCTGGAGAAGTTCGGCACCGACTTCACCGCCGCCGCCCGCGAGGGCAAGCTGGACCCGGTCATCGGCCGGGACCAGGAGATCCGCCGGGTCGTGCAGGTGCTGTCCCGCCGGACCAAGAACAACCCCGTGCTGATCGGTGAGCCCGGCGTCGGCAAGACCGCCGTGGTCGAGGGGCTCGCCCAGCGGATCGTCAAGGGCGATGTGCCCGAGTCCCTCAAGGAGAAGCGGCTGGTCGCCCTCGACCTGGGCGCGATGGTCGCCGGGGCCAAGTACCGGGGCGAGTTCGAGGAGCGCCTCAAGACCGTCCTCGCCGAGATCAAGGGCTCGGACGGCCAGATCATCACCTTCATCGACGAACTGCACACGGTCGTCGGCGCGGGCGCGGGCGGCGACTCCGCCATGGACGCGGGCAACATGCTCAAGCCCATGCTCGCGCGCGGTGAGCTGCGCATGGTCGGCGCGACCACCCTCGACGAGTACCGCGAGCGGATCGAGAAGGACCCGGCGCTGGAGCGCCGCTTCCAGCAGGTGCTGGTCGCCGAGCCGTCCGTCGAGGACTCCATCGCCATCCTGCGCGGCCTCAAGGGGCGCTACGAGGCCCACCACAAGGTGCAGATCGCGGACAGCGCGCTGGTCGCCGCCGCCACCCTGTCCGACCGGTACATCACCTCGCGCTTCCTGCCCGACAAGGCCATCGACCTGGTGGACGAGGCCGCCTCCCGGCTGCGGATGGAGATCGACTCCTCGCCCCTGGAGATCGACGAACTCCAGCGGGCCGTCGACCGGCTGCGCATGGAGGAGCTGGCGCTCAGCAAGGAGACCGACGCGGCCTCCCGGGACCGCCTGGACAAGCTGCGCCGCGACCTCGCCGACAAGGAGGAGGAGCTGCGCGGCCTCAACGCCCGCTGGGAGAAGGAGAAGCAGTCCCTCAACCGGGTCGGCGAGCTGAAGGAGAAGCTGGACGAACTGCGCGGCCAGGCCGAGCGCGCCCAGCGCGACGGCGACTTCGACACCGCCAGCAAGCTGCTGTACGGCGAGATCCCGGGCGTCGAGCGCGACCTGGAGGCCGCGTCCGAGGCCGAGGAGGAGGCCGCCCGGGACACCATGGTCAAGGACGAGGTGGGCGCCGACGACATCGCCGACGTGGTCGCCGCCTGGACCGGCATCCCCGCCGGGCGCCTCCTGGAGGGCGAGACACAGAAACTGCTGCGCATGGAGGACGAGCTGGGCAAGCGGCTCATCGGCCAGGGCGAGGCGGTCCGTGCCGTCTCGGACGCCGTGCGCCGCTCCCGGGCGGGCATCGCCGACCCCGACCGGCCCACCGGCTCCTTCCTCTTCCTCGGCCCGACCGGCGTCGGCAAGACCGAGCTGGCCAAGGCGCTCGCCGACTTCCTCTTCGACGACGAGCGGGCCATGGTCCGCATCGACATGTCCGAGTACGGCGAGAAGCACAGCGTGGCCCGGCTGGTCGGCGCCCCGCCCGGATACATCGGCTACGAGGAGGGCGGCCAGCTCACCGAGGCGGTGCGCAGACGGCCGTACAGCGTCGTACTGCTGGACGAGGTGGAGAAGGCGCATCCCGAGGTGTTCGACATCCTGCTCCAGGTGCTGGACGACGGCCGGCTCACCGATGGCCAGGGCCGTACGGTCGACTTCCGCAACGCCATCCTGATCCTGACCTCCAACCTCGGCAGTCAGTATCTGGTCGAGCCGCTGACCAGCGAGGAGGAGAAGAAGCAGCAGGTCCTTGAGGTGGTCCGGGCGTCCTTCAAACCCGAGTTCCTCAACCGCCTCGACGACCTCGTGGTCTTCTCCGCCCTGGACAAGGCCGAGCTGAGCCGGATCGCCCGGCTCCAGATCGACCGCCTCGCGGCGCGGCTCGCCGAGCGCCGGCTCACCCTCGACGTCACCCCCGAGGCCCTGGCCTGGCTCGCCGACGAGGGCAACGACCCGGCCTACGGCGCCCGCCCGCTGCGCCGCCTGATCCAGACCGCGATCGGCGACCGCCTCGCCAAGGAGATCCTCGCGGGCGAGGTCAAGGACGGCGACACGGTCCGCGTCGACGCCTTCGGCGAGGGCCTGATCGTCGGCCCTGCGACCCCGGCGGGCAAGACCCTCTGATCCCGGCGACCTTCGTGGGCGAGACCCACTGCCCCCGGCGGACGGGCCCCCCCCGCACCCCCCCGGCGGGCCCCGGCGCCGCGAGTACCCCCCGCACCCCCCCGGCCGGGGTTAAACCCACCACCCCCGGCGCCTCCACCCGC
>NZ_JBHYUG010000115.1:14407-26046 GCF_042749375.1 Streptomyces sp. NPDC059477
GGGGGGGTGGGGGCGCGCGCGCCCCCCGGGGGGGCCCCCCCCCCCCCCCGGGGGCGGGGGGGGGGGGCCCCCCCCCCCCCCGGGGGGGCCCCCCCCCCCCCCCCCCCCCGGGGGGCGCCCCACGGCACAGCGTGAACGCCCGGAACGCCCCGTGCGGGGTTTACGGCGTCCACCGCGTGGGCGTCCACCCGCACCACGTCCGCCCCGGCGAGGCCCCGTCCCGTACGACACCGAGAAGCACAGCGCGGGGCTCTCCGCGCAGCCGCCCCACGGGTCCTGGGCCAGCGGGTAGGCGCGGTCCAGCCAGTCCCGCACGTCCGCGCGGGGCGTCGTGAAGCGCGCGGTGCGGAGGGTGTCCTGCCCGTGCGGATGGGCGTACCTGTACGCGGTCCCGCCCTGGGCAGCCGGATGCCGCCGGACGTCCCCACCGCGTCCGGCCCCGCGGCCGGGTCATCCGCCTGCTGCCCGCCACCCGGCGCGATCCCGTCAGCCAACGGCGGACAGAGGTCGTCGGGGCTTGCCACCCCCCTCCCCGCATGGGGGAGGATGGCGGAATCCGTACGAAGGGAAATTCACGGTGACCATCGACCCGTCCTCGATTCCGAACTTCGGGGGCCAGCCCCAGCCGCAGTCCCAAGGACCGGCGGGCCCCGTCGTCCCGGATCAGGACCTCGTCAAGCAGCTCCTCGACCAGATGGAGCTGAAGTACGTCGTCGACGACGAGGGAGACCTCGCGGCGCCGTGGGAGCAGTTCCGTACGTACTTCATGTTCCGCGGCGAGGGCGACCAGCAGGTCTTCTCGGTGCGGACGTTCTACGACCGCCCCCACCAGATCGAGGAGAAGCCGCAGCTCCTGGAGTCGATCGACGACTGGAACCGGCGCACGCTGTGGCCCAAGGTCTACACCCACACCCATGACGACGGCACGGTCCGCCTGATCGGCGAGGCCCAGATGCTGATCGGCCCCGGGGTCAACCTGGAGTTCTTCGTGTCGTCGACGGTCAGCTGGGTCCGCGCGGCGATCGAGTTCGACCGCTGGCTGATCGAGCAGCTGGGCCTGGAGCAGGAGGTCAATGACGCGGAGAAGCCGGAGAAGCCCGAGGACGGCGAGTAACCCTCCCGGCACTTCCCTGTAGCCGCACGCGAGCCCGGCCGCGGCGCGGACCCGTACGGTCCCGCGTCGACGCCGGGCTCTCGCCGTCCACAGCCTGTGGACGGCCGTTCCGGGCCCGCGGTCCATGTCCACAGGCTGTGGACAGTCGCTCGGCTGCCTGCGGGCCGAGGCGGGGCACCGTCGTATCCCTCCCGCGGGCGGAGGCGGGGGGACCGTCGTATCCCTCCCGCGGGCCGATGCTGGGGACGGCCGCCTACCTCCCGCGGGCTACCCCGCGAGTCCCTTCAGCCGACGTACCGCGTCCTCCAGAACCGCCGTCCGCTTGCAGAACGCGAACCGGACGAAGGGCGCCCCCGCCTCCCGGTGGTCGTAAAAGACCGCGTTGGGGATGGCGACGACCCCCGCGCGCTCCGGCAGGGAGCGGCAGAAGGCGAAGCCGTCGGACTCGCCCAGGGGGCGGATGTCGGTCGTGATGAAGTAGGTGCCGGCCGGGCGGAACACGGTGAAGCCCGCGTCGGCCAGCCCGGCCGCCAGCAGATCGCGTTTGGCCAGCATGTCCGCGCGGAACTCCGCGAAGTAGTCGTCCGGCAGCGCGAGCGCCTCGGCCACGGCGTACTGGAACGGGCCCGAGGCGACATACGTCAGGAACTGCTTGGCCGAGCGCACGGCGGTCGTCAGTGCGGGCGGGGCGGTGACCCAGCCGACCTTCCAGCCGGTGAAGGAGAACGTCTTGCCCGCCGAGCCGATGGTGACCGTGCGCTCCCGCATCCCGGGGAAGCTCGCCAGCGGCAGATGCTCGGCGCCGTCGAACACCAGATGCTCGTACACCTCGTCCGTCACCACCAGCAGATCCCGCTCCACCGCCAGCGCGGCGATCGCGGTCAGCTCCTCGCGGGTGAGGACCGTGCCGGTCGGGTTGTGCGGGGTGTTGATCAGCAGCAGCCGGGTGCGGTCGGTCACCGCGTCCCGCAGCTCGTCCAGGTCCAGCCGGAACGAGCCCTGCGCCGGGCGCAGCGTCACCGGGACGCGCCGCCCGCCCGCCATCGCGATGCTCGCCGCGTACGAGTCGTAGTACGGCTCCAGCGCGATCACCTCGTCGCCGGGCTCCAGCAGGGCCAGCAGCGCGGCGGCGATCGCCTCGGTGGCGCCCGCGGTGACCAGGACCTCGGTGTCGGGGTCGTAGGACAGGCCGTAGTGGCGCCGCTGGTGCGCGGCGATCGCGGTGCGCAGCTCGGGGACGCCCGGCCCCGGCGGGTACTGGTTCCCGCGTCCGTCGCGCAGCGCCCGTACCGCCGCCTCCCGGATCTCCTCGGGGCCGTCCGTGTCGGGGAAGCCCTGCCCCAGATTGATCGCCCCGGTCCGCAGCGCCAGCGCGGACATCTCGGCGAAGATCGTCGTCCCGAACTCGGCGAGACGGCGGTTGAGGAAGGGGCGCGCGGGTGAGGTCATGCCGGTCATCCTGCGCCCAAGCTCTGGACTTCCTCAACTCTGCTTTGGGGGGTGGGCAGGGAGGGCATCCCCCGTTCACGCACCGCATGAGGCGCCCATGGGGGGTCGCTTCGGGGGAGAGGGAAGGGAGGATGGCGCCATGGTTCTCGGCATCATCCTGGCAATCGCGACGGCGTTCCTGGTCGTGTTCGGCATCGTGTTCACGGCGGTCGCGCGGGCTCGTGCGCGGCGGATGCGCCGTTTGTCGGCGGGCCGCCGCCGGTCCTGGGACGGCGGCGGCGGTGACGGCGGAGGTGACGGCGGCGGCAGCTGGTGGTCCGGGGGAGACGGGGGCTCGTCGGGCGACTCCGGCGGACACTCCTGCGGCGGCGGCTCGTCGTCCTCGTCGTCCTGTGGAGGCGGCGGCGGATGTGGTGGCGGAGGCAGCTGACACGGGGCAGCTGAGCTCCTGAAGGGGGAATCGCATCCGCTTCGCCGAACGCCCGCCGGGACACGAGGTCCCGGCGGGCGCTCGGCTGTGCGGGGGCGTGAATCAGGGGCGCGAATCAGGGGACGTGGCTCAGGGGGGCGGCGGCGGTCCGTGGCGGGTGGGGGTCCGTGAGAGGCGGGTATGGGGCGGGTGGGGATCCGTGGGGGGCGTGTATGGGGCGGGTGTTCGTGTGTGGCGGGGGCGTGAATCGGGCGTACGGCAGTCCTCGGGGGCGGCTCATCCGGGGCGGGCGCTCGTATGAAATGCGCATTGCCCCGGCGTACGCCCAGGCGCCACGGCGTACGCCGGAGTTGAACAGTTGAGCTGACGAGCCCTCTGAGGGATGGAAACCCCACGAACTTGGGTAAAAACGCTGTGGGGGCACCGCAGTTCATGATTCCCTCTAAATCACCAACGCGGCCCCCTCGGATGTCCTTCGGACACCTCTCCTGACGGGGCTGACCGGGCCGATCCTCCCGGTGGCGACCGGGGTGCGCCGGACCCACACCGCCTTTTTTTCTGCGTGCTAGCGGAGCCGATCCATGCTCACGACCCTGAACACCTCATACACCGACACGCGCGCGGCGGACCTCGCCTGGACCCTCGGGCGCGAGCCACTGCCCGCACTCGCCACGCTCGACCTCGAACTCGCCGGAGCCAAACTCCAGTTGAGACTCCTCGGCGCATCTCACCAGGTCCTCCTGGAGGAGGAGCGCACCAACTGCTCGGAGACCGTGGCGTGCATCCCCGGCAGCAGCACCCCGCTGCCGCTGGGGGTCGCCAAACGCGTCGGCGACTGGGAATACGAGTTCGCCGCCCGCGTCGAGGCCCTCTCCCCGGGCTCCTTCGCGGGCCGCGCCCAGGAACTCCTCGCCCTGGTCTCCGACCACCCCAACGGACTGGCGGGCGTCTTCCCCGGCAGCCCCCACGCCTTCACCGCGATGCTCGCCCAGCGCCACGAGGGCCAGGTGCACTGGCGCACGTGGCACGCCTACCCACAGGACGGGCAACTGGTGGCCACACGGACCCGGGTGGGGGTCCGCACACCGGTGGCGGTGCGGTGACGCCGTCCGGCGCCGGGATGCCGGTGGCGGACGTGTCGTGGACGCCGTCCGGTGCGCGCATGCCGGTCGGCGTGGCATGACCGGCGTGCGGCGGTCGTCTGCCGTTGGCTGCCGGGGCGTTGATGCCGTCCGGTGCGCGCGTGCCGGGCGCCCGGCCGTGAACACCGTCCGGCGGTCGCCCGCCTGTGGCCGCCGTGCCGTGAACGCCGTTCGGGGCGTGGCTGCCGGTGGTGGCTGGGGGGTGGATGCCGTCCGGTGCCGTAATGCCGGTGGTGGCCGGGAGGTGGATGCCGTCCGGTGCCGTAATGCCGGTGGTGGCTGGGGGGCGGACGCCGTCCGGTGTCGGCATGCCGGTGGCCGCCGTGCCATGAGCCCGTCCCGCGCGCGCACCCCCGTGCCGGTCGTGTCGTGGACGCCCGTACGGCGTTCACGCATCCGGCAGTTCGCGCCGGAGCGGGGCGCCGGGGGCGCGATCCCCGGCGACATCGGTCCAAACACCCGGCACCCCACCAACCCCAGTTTCACACGTGTGGGTGACATAACGTAGCGCGGCGGTGACGTAACGTCGCAGTCGTGATCGACCCGCACGCCCCGGCCCCGCCCGGCCCCCCGCCGCCCTGGGGCACCTCCGGAGGACCCGGCACCGTGCGGCTGCCCGTGCGGCCCGGCACCGCACGGTTCCTGGTCCTGGCCTGCGTCTTCGTCTGCGCTGCCTGCGGACTGGTCTACGAACTGGAACTCGTGGCCCTCGCCTCGTACTTGATAGGCGACTCCGTCACCCAGGCGTCCATCGTGCTGTCCGTCATGGTCTTCGCGATGGGCATCGGCTCGCTCGCGGCGAAACGGCTGCGCAGACTCGGCGCGGCGGCCTTCGGCGCGGTCGAGGTGGCCCTCGCCCTGGTCGGCGGATGCAGCGCGATGGCCCTGTACGCGGTCTTCGCCTGGACCGGCGACTGGGGCGGCCTGTGGTCCCACGGCCCCCGCCTCGTCCTGGTCGCCTTCTCACTGGGCACCGGACTGCTCATCGGCGCCGAAGTGCCGCTGCTGATGGAGCTGATCCAGCGGATCCGCCGCCAGGACGCGGGCGGCGCGGTCGCCGACCTGTTCGCCGCGGACTACGTCGGCGCGCTCGTCGGCGGCCTCGCCTTTCCCTTCCTCCTCCTGCCGTTCCTCGGCCAGTTGACCGGCGCGCTGCTCACCGGCACCGTCAATGTGATCGCCGGGGGCGCGCTGGTGCTCGGCCTGTTCCACGGCGACCTCACCCGCCGCGCCCGCTGGCTGCTGCTCACCGCCAACCTCACCGTGCTCGGCCTGCTCGCCTCCGCCGCCGTCCTCGTCGACGACTTCGAACGCGCCGCGCGCCAGGCGGTGTACGGCAGCGACGTACGGTTCGCCGTGAAGAGCGAGGTCCAGGAAGTCGTCCTGACCGGCGGCACGCACGGCGAGCCGCTCGCCCTCTTCCTCGACGGCCGCCTCCGGGTCAGCGGCCAGGACGAGGCGCGCTACCACGAGGCGCTGGTCCACCCCGTGATGAACGGCCCGCACGACCGCGTCCTCATCCTCGGCGGCGGCGACGGCCTCGCCGCCCGCGAGGTGCTGCGCCACCCCGGGGTGCGGCGCGTGGACATCGTGGAGATCGACCCCGAGGTGGTCCGGCTGGCCCGCCAGGACCCGGCCCTCGCCGCCCTCAACGGCCATGTCCACGGCGACCCGCGCGTCCGGGTCACCGTCGCGGACGCCTTCACCTGGCTGCGCACGGCCCCGACCGAGGCGTACGACGTGGTGATCTCCGATCTGCCCGACCCCGCCATCACGGACAGTACGAAGCTGTACTCCCAGGAGTTCTACGGGCTCGCCCGGCGCACCCTCGCCGCCGACGGCCGGATGGTGGTGCACGCCGGTCCGCTCGCCGGCCGCCCGCGCGGCTTCTGGACGGTCGACACGACCCTGCGCGCGGCCGGACTGCGCACCTCCCCCTACCGCGCCGGCGGCGGCACCACCGGGTTCGCGGCCGGCCCCGACCGCACCACCGGCACCTCCGGGACCCCGCACGACTGGGGCTTCGTCCTCGCCTCGCCCGGCGCCGCGCCGTCCCTGTCCCTCGCCGCCCGGCCCGCGCCCCGGACCCTGACGGAGCAGGACCTGGCGGCGGGCGCGCGGGCGGTGGAGCGGACCCGGATCGGGGGGCTTGCGGTGTCCACGCTGGTCCATCCCCGGTACTGAGCCGGTACGGAGGGGGCGCGGCGAACCGGGGTATCCGAATCCTCGTACGGAATCCCCGCCGTGCGGGTGCGATCCGGCCGTCGCTGGGTAGGCTCCACGGACATGGAGCTTGAGGTCTTCATTCCGGTTGCCGCCGAGCGGCTCAGGGCCGCGCTCGACGACCCCGCGCGGATCGCGCGGGCCCTGTCCGGGCTCCAGCAGGAGGCCGGCGCGGAGCCGGTCGCCGGGCGGCTGAAGGTACGGGTGGGCGGGACGACCATCACCTACCGCGGCACCCTGCGGGTCACTCCGCGGGAGGACGGGTCGTACGGGGTCGACGCCCGGGCCACGGAGTCGCGCGGGACCGGAGCGGTCACGCTGGCGCTCACGCTCCGCCTGACGGAGTCCGCCGAGGGGACGACGGCGGTGTTCGACGGCACGGCGACGGCGGACGGCCGCGTCGCCGAACTGTCGTCGGACGCGGTGCGGTCGGCGGTGGTGCGGCTGGTGCAGCGGTTCGGGGAGCGGGTGGGCTCCGCCGGGGGTGAGGGGACCACTCCGCCGGCCGGATGCGAGGCTGAGGCGCCGCCTGCGTCGTTGGACTCGCTGGTGGGAGACGCCGACGCGACGGACGGCGCTACGGACGGAGGGTCCGATGATGCGACGGACGGCGCTACGGACGAAGCGTCCGGTGATGCGACGCCCCAAGCGTCCGACGACGCTTCGGGCGAAGTGACCGACGAGGCCGTCGACGAAGCGGCCGGTGACCTGACGGAGGGCTCCGCCGAGCCCTCCCTGGCGTCCGACGCCGACGCCGAACCCCTCGCCGAACCCCCCTCCCATCCTCCCGCCGAGCCCTCGGACGGACCCCCCGCCGAGGCCGCGCACGCGCGTCGCACGATGATCGGGCGCAGTGCGGAGGAGGTGGACCACGCGCCGCCCCGGGGACGGTACGCGCCCGTACCGGCGCCCCAGACCATCGCCCCGGCGAACACCCTGCGCTGGGCCGCCCCGGCGGCGGCGCTCGCGCTGGCCTCGGCGATCGTGGTGACCCGGGCACTGCGCAAGCGGCGCTAGGGTCCCTCGGAAGGGACGCGGGCGACGCCGGGGTGCCCCAAAAGGGCTACGGGCCCACGGAACCGCTCCGCCGGGAGCCCGTCCACCGTCGCCCGCCCCCTTTGGGTCCCCCACCTGAGGTTGACCTCTTTGGGTGCCCCACCTGAGGCCGACCTCTTTGGGCCCCCGCCCGAGGCGGCACCCTTGATCGCACCAGTAGGGTCGGTCGGGTGAGCGACCAAGACATCACCCTGACCGCGGGCGACGCCCGGCTGACGGTCGCCCCGGGCCATGGCGGACGGCTGGCGAGCCTTCGGATCGACGGCGTCGAACTGCTCCGGCAGGGCGACCGCTACGGCTGTTTCCCGATGGTCCCCTGGTGCGGGCGGATCCGCGACGGACGGTTCCGGGACGGGGCGAAGGTGCACCAGATGCCGCTGAACTCCCCGCCGCACGCCATCCACGGCACCGCCCGCGACGGCGCCTGGCGCACCGCGCGGGTCTCGGCGGACGAGGCGGTGATCACGTACGACCTGGTCGCCCCCTGGCCCTACCCCGGCAGGGTTACCCAGGTGGTGGCGCTCACCCCGGAGAGTCTGACGCTGACCCTCGCGGTGGAGACGTACGACGACTCCTTCCCGGCGCAGCTCGGGTGGCACCCCTGGTTCAACCGGAACCTGGACGGGAGCGCGGGCGCGGTCGTCGACTTCCGGCCGGGGTGGCAGGAGGAGCGCGGGGACGACCATCTGCCGACCGGGAAACGGATCGAGCCCACCCCCGGCCCCTGGGACGACTGCTTCGGGATGCCCGACGGTGTGGAGGTGACCCTGACCTGGCCCGAGCGGCTGGAGATGGTCATCAGCAGCCCGGAGAAATGGGTCGTGCTGTACGACGAGCAGGACGCCGCCGTCTGCGTGGAGCCGCAGACCGGGCCGCCGGACGGGCTGAACACCGCGCCGCGCCTGGTCACTCCCCTGGAGCCGCTGGAGGCCAGCACCACCTGGCGCTGGAGGCGCCTTTAAGCTGGTCGGCATGACGGACGTACGGGGCGAGCTGCTCCAGCAGATCAAGGACAAGGCCGTGGTGCACGGCAAGGTGACGCTCTCCTCGGGCCTGGAGGCCGACTACTACGTCGATCTGCGCCGGGTCACCCTCGATGGGGAGGCCGCCCCGCTGGTCGGCGCGGTGCTGCTGGATCTGGCCGTCGGCCTGGAGTTCGACGCGGTCGGCGGGCTGACGATGGGCGCCGACCCGGTCGCCGCCGCCATGCTGCACGCCGCCGCCGCGCGCGGGCGCAAGCTGGACGCGTTCGTGGTCCGCAAGGCCGCCAAGGCGCACGGGCTCCAGCGCCGGGTGGAGGGGCCGGACATCGCCGGGCGCCGGGTGCTGGTGGTCGAGGACACCTCCACCACCGGCGGCTCCCCGCTCGCCGCCGTCGAGGCCGTGCGCGAGGCCGGGGCGGAGGTCGTGGGCGTCGCGACCATCGTGGACCGGGCCACCGGCGCCGCCGAGAAGATCGAGGAGGGGGCCGGGGTGCCGTACCTCTTCGCCTACTCCAAGGACGAGCTGGGCCTGGACTGAGACGGCACTCCGTACCGAGGGGTTCGTCTGGAAAGATGGCTCCGACGACGGCGTCACCCCCCTCAGGTCTAGGTCAGGGCCTTACGTAGTACTTCGTGGTACTCCCACGTACTCCCGCGTACTCCCACCCGCACATACAAGGAGCGGACAGATGCCCATCGCAACCCCCGAGGTCTACAACGAGATGCTCGACCGGGCGAAGGCAGGCAAGTTCGCCTACCCGGCCATCAACGTGACCTCGTCGCAGACCCTGCACGCTGCCCTGCGCGGCTTCGCGGAGGCCGAGAGCGACGGCATCATCCAGATCTCGACCGGCGGCGCCGAGTTCCTGGGCGGCCAGCACAGCAAGGACATGGTCACCGGCGCCGTGGCGCTGGCCGAGTTCGCGCACATCGTCGCCGTGAAGTACGACGTCACGGTCGCCCTGCACACCGACCACTGTCCCAAGGACAAGCTCGACGCGTACGTCCGTCCGCTGCTCGCGGTGTCCGCGGAGCGGGTCGACCGCGGCGAGAACCCGCTGTTCCAGTCGCACATGTGGGACGGCTCCGCCGAGACCCTCGCCGACAACCTCGCGATCGGCCAGGAACTGCTGGCCGTCGCCACCGCCGCGAAGATCATCCTGGAGGTGGAGATCACCCCGACCGGCGGCGAGGAGGACGGCGTCACCCACGAGATCAACGACGAGCTGTACACCACCGTCGACGACGCCATCCGTACCGCCGAGGCCCTCGGCCTGGGCGAGAAGGGCCGCTACCTGCTGGCCGCGTCCTTCGGCAACGTCCACGGCGTGTACAAGCCGGGCAACGTGGTGCTCCGCCCCGAGCTGCTCAAGGAGCTGAACGAGGGCGTCGCCGCGAAGTACGGCCGTCCGGCCGACGCCAAGGTCTTCGACTTCGTCTTCCACGGCGGCTCCGGCTCCACCGAGGACGAGATCCGTACCGCGCTGGAGAACGGCGTGGTCAAGATGAACATCGACACGGACACGCAGTACGCCTTCACGCGTCCCGTCGCCGACCACATGCTCCGCAACTACGACGGAGTCCTCAAGGTGGACGGCGAGGTCGGCTCCAAGAAGACCTACGACCCGCGTACCTGGGGCAAGTCGGCCGAGGCGGGCATGGCGGCGCGCGTGGTCGAGGCGTGCGGGAACCTGCGGTCGGCGGGGAACAAGCTGAAGTAGTACGTCGGCTGACGTACTACGCCGGCACGTCGGCCAAGGAGTACGTCGGCCAAGGAGTACTACGTCTGCCAAGGAGTACGTCGGCTGAAGTACTACGTCGGCTGACGTAGTACCCAGGTCACGGCGAGCCCGGCGCCCTCGCGCCGGGCTCGTTGTATATCTGTCGTCATGCCTGACGTCCGGATCGCCTCACCGCAGGGCAAGTGGCTCCTGTTCACCACCGTCCTCGGCTCCAGCATGGCGCTGCTGGACTCGACCGTCGTCAATGTGGCCCTCCCGCGCATCGGCGAGGACCTGAACACGGATCTCGCGGCCCTCCAGTGGACCATCAACGCCTACATGCTCACCCTCGCCGGGCTGATCCTGCTCGGCGGCTCCCTCGGCGACCACTACGGGCGCCGCAAGGTCTTCGTGATCGGCGTGGTGTGGTTCGCCGTCGCCTCGCTGCTGTGCGGGCTGGCGCCGAACGCCGAGGTGCTGATCGCCGCGCGCGCCCTCCAGGGCATCGGCGGGGCGCTGCTCACCCCGGGCTCGCTCTCCCTGATCCAGGCGTCCTTCCACCCCGACGACCGGGGCCGGGCGGTCGGCCTGTGGTCCGGGTTCGGCGGCATCGGGGCGGCCGTCGGTCCGTTCCTGGGCGGCTGGCTGGTGGACGGGCCGGGCTGGCGGTGGGTCTTCCTGCTGAACGTCCCGCTGGCCCTGGTGTGCGTGCCGGTCGCGCTGCGGCACGTACCGGAGTCCTCCGACGGCAAGCCCCACGGCCGCTTCGACGTCCTGGGCGCCTGCCTGGGCGCGCTGTCGCTCGCGCTGGTGACGTACGCGCTGATCGAGGCGGCCAGCGGTACGGCGGTGGTCGTGGTGACGGCGGTCCTGGGGGTCGCGGCCGGGGTCGCCTTCGTCATGGTCGAGCGGCGCCGGGCGGATCCGATGATGCCGCTGGACATCTTCTCGTCGCGGCAGTTCACCGCCGTCAACCTGGTCACCCTTTGTGTGTACGCGGCCTTCGGCGGCTTCTTCTTCCTGACCGTCCTCCAGCTCCAGGTGGTGTCGGGCTACTCGGCCCTGGCCGCCGGTACGGCGCTGTTGCCGACGACGGTCCTGATGCTGCTGTTCTCCGCCCGCTCGGGCGAACTGGCCACCAGGATCGGCCCGCGCATCCCGCTCACCGTCGGGCCGCTCCTGTGCGCGGTCGGCATGCTGCTGATGGTGCGGGTGGGCCCGCACGCGTCCTACCTGGTGGACGTACTGCCCGCGCTGCTGGTGATGGGCCTCGGCATGGTCACCCTGGTCGCCCCGCTCACCGCGACCGTGCTCGCCTCCGTGGACACCTCGCGGGCGGGCCTGGCGAGCGGCATCAACAACGCGGCGGCGCGGGCGGCCGGCCTCATCGCGGTGGCCGCGCTGCCGCTGATCTCCGGGATGAGCGAGAACGCCTACCGCTCACCGCCCGCCTTCGACAGCGCGTTCGACCGGGCGATGCTGGTCTGTGCCGGGGTGCTGGTGGTGGGCTCGGTGGTCGCC